>DIZH01000006.1 GCA_002429325.1 Patescibacteria group bacterium UBA6033
TGTCAGGCATGCGAGCATTGTACTTGCCCCGCACCAACTTGCAAGCAAGTCTCGATTTCTTTACCAAATACGCTATGGAAAAGTTGGTGCTGGGGCGCGTCCATTTGTAGTACACAAGCCTTTCTGATTTTTTGAGCACATGTCGGCGCGTCCTGCGATGCGCCGCATTCACTCTCGGCTCGCAAATTTCGGCGCAACTGCCCTACAGCGCCAAAATTACCATGCTGCTTCGCCTCCGAGAGTCTCAAGAAATCAGAAAGACTTGCGTATGATAGTATTCGGCCATGACACTCGTCATTGTAGGGCTCGGAAATCCAGGAAAAGAGTATGAAAAGACACGACACAACGCTGGCAGAAGCGCAGTGGAGCTTATCACGAAGACTGAAGACTTCGGTGAATTCGTTTTTAATAAAACTTCCAATGCACTCGTGAGCAAAGGCAACGTGGGAGGCGAGACTGCGACCTTGGTGCTGCCCGAAACCATGATGAATCTTTCGGGGAAAGCAGTGGCGACGTTTGTGAAGAGTCCGAAGGCGGCGAAGAGCCTGATTGTGATTCACGACGACCTCGACTTGCCGCTTGGCACTATCAAGATGGCGTTCGGTCGCGGCAGTGGCGGGCACAAAGGCGTCGAGAGTATCATGCGCGCGGTGAAGACGAAAGAATTCGCACGCATTCGTATCGGCATTTCAGCAGCAGGGAAGAAGAATCAGGCGAAGAAAGTGCAGGGCGAAGAGAAAGTCATCAAGATGGTCATCGGAAAATTCAAACCGACTGAAGAGGTTGCAGTAAAAAAAGTGCTCAAGAAAGTCGCTGAAGCGGTGCATCTCTATGCAGAAGAAGGCATCGAGTCTGCGATGCAGTTCGCGAACACTCGCTAAATCACTTGGAAGCTTCGCTTCCAAGTAAAAAAGAACGCGCCCCGCTGATGCTGGGGCGCGTGTGCAGTGGCGACGTCTTTCGTAGGTTCGAATCCCCATCAATCTCCAGGACGGCAATACTCCTTCTTCATCGCAGGGATCGGCTCGACATCGGAAAGCAAATCGTCGAACTTCTGGAGGACTTTCTCATTCTGTCTTCTTGCCTTCCGGAACTCTAGGATCTGCCACCGAATCGCACCCATGAGATTTACACTCAGGGTGCGAATGGCTTCCCTATGCCCGACATCGATACCATCGCCTTCAGGGTATTGGAGGTAAATTCCGGAATTGACCCCGACTCTTTTCTTGTTGTTTGTGCTGGGTTCAACCAGCACGGCATCAGCGCAAATTCGCTGTTTATCCCCGAGATTGATATTCCAGTAGAAGGAGATCTTTATGACCTCCACATGACTGGCGACATCGACGATATCCTCCAGTATTGTCTGTGCCGCTTGGAATGCCAAGCGGCTGTTCCGCTTCGATCTGACGAGCGGCAACCAATGTTCCGGTGACTTCCCGCTATGGGAATCAAAAATCTCGATGCCCGGGTCGATACTGATTTTGGGCATAGCACATAACGTGAATGTATCTGTCATTTGAAGGAACTCCTGTGCAGGGTCTCAGACCCTTTTCATTGCTGACCAAACGGCCAGTGAAGGAGAGCTTCACATACTAAACATATCCCGTCAATTTCACTTGGCGGCGAAACCCCCAAGTGACGAGATAAAAAAGTTCACCGCATGAGCTAGTCATGCGGCGTAAGGGGTTGCCCCGGGTTTATTTGTAGGGCATGCAAGCAAGCTTGCCACCCATGTCACGAGGCTTCGTTCCCGGTCGGCAGATTTCATCCATACCGCCGAGAGTAAACCGCTCGTTCGGGTCGACCTCTACCCGACCGAGCCATGCCGGGAATTTCTTTCCGACTTTGGTCGTGCTGCATTGCAGCAGGGTGACCCACCCGTCCGTCTCCTGCTCGCGAAGACGGTATCCTCCGCACAGGTCAGCCTCAATCTTCGAGGCCGGATACCCGAACAGGTTCAGGTACGCCGAGTATCCGGCGACGGCACAAACAAGTAGGCCAACCAGAATCAGAAAACGTTTGATCATCATGACCCCCAAAGTCCAGGAACATTCCTAGTTAGAGTTATACTCTTAAGTACAGTATTGTCAATATTTCACTTGACGATAAAAGCAAACCGCTGGAGAACCAGCGGTGTTGTTTCGAGGGTAGGCGTGTGAACACTTCACTGGTATATCGCGACCATTTCAGTTGCCGGAGGCTTTTCCCCGGGCCAAAAGAAGGCGGATACTTGCTCTCACAGAGTCGTCGTCATTTTCGATTCTCGTAATCTCGGACTCGTGCCACGCAATGACCTTACTTTCAAGCCGATTATACATATCGGCGTAGCCTGAAGTGAAGGCGAAATTTCCGCGCGGTTTCGGAAGCACTATGAGCAGAAACACAAAGAGCATGTCTTTCTCCTAGAGTGTTAGACATATCAATGTTAGCACGTCCAAAACGTCTAGCGGTCACTTGGCGGTCCGACCGCCAAGTGAATAGGGTGGGGTATTGACAGATAGGTTTCTGAATGTTAAATAAAAGTCTGGCGCGGCTGAAAAGCCGTTTGTACAATCAACTCCCTTGAAGGAGAAACGCATGCGTGGACGAAAGATCGAAATAGAGGGTCTGTTCAGTACCTCTCTCGTGTGGCTGGTTGCCGGCTTCGTTGCAGGTTGGATTCCGTTCCTCGGATCCGTCCTCTTGGCCATGGTGACGATGGCACTGCGGCCAAGCAAATACATCAAAGGCATGAAGACTGTCAGTGCACTGTGGATGCTGTTTGCATCCGCGGGTGCATACCTCTCGGCGTACTTGGCCTCTCATGAGCGGGTCCTGGCGGGGCTACAAGTATCTGTCTATCTCATTTCTTGCGGCGCCCTGTGGTGCTACGAGCGGTACGGGGATTTCTTCAAGAAGAGAATTGAAAGGAGGGTCGAGTAAGCCGCTGTCGGCAAGACACAGAATCGCTGTGCTCGCTGGGGCGGCTTTTCTGTTTTTATAGTAAACACCACGCGCCGCCTCTGGCGCCGCGTGGTGTTTGTGTCTGTCACTTGGAGGCGAGGCCTCCAAGTGAACTCGTTAGACCACTTGGAAGCTTCGCTTCCAAGTGAAAAGAAGAAACCCGCGCAGGGCGGGTTTCAAAGGGACAGAGCAGGCTCGTTCTTCAGGCCGATTGGGTTCGGCCGGTGAAGATCCTCTCCAGGGCGCTCATGAGCCAGATCAGACCGAGGGCGGAAGCCAACCACAGGATTAACGTGATGCTCGCCGCCAGTCCCGTTGAAGAATAGAAGGGTCCGTTGGACCTCACTACCTTCCCGTGCTGGCGCACTTCGGCGATGAACTGCTGCTGGTCGGCCACCGATGTCGCGGCGGAAGTCCAGGCGCGCAGGCGCCGCAACTCGCCCAGCTTCGTCGGATCATCCTCGCCGATGGCGTTGTACGTCATCGCCATATGCTCGAGCTTCTCGGCGATGAGTGGCTTGTTGAAGAACCACTCGGCGTTCACGGATGCGACGAACTCGTCGGCTGCTGCGACGTTCGCTGCATAGAGTTGCACCACCGGCGACGTGATGTGGCCGTATAGCCAGAAGCTGAAGAAACAGGTGGGGAGCACTAGTGTGAGCAGCAACCCCCAGATGTTGTTGATGAAGTGGTAAAGCTTGCGTGCGCGTACGCGCTTCAAGATTTCGCGATCAACTGCGGCCATGATGACCCCCTGTCAGGTTGGTTGGCGCCCTTTCGAAGATCAGGCTAACGAAAATCTAATACGTATAAGGCAATGTGTCAATCTGACAAACACCACGTGGCGCCAGAGGCGCCACGTGGTGTTTACTATTGAATTCGGAAAGCCTTACGCTTTCTTTTTTCCCGCATAGGTCAGCGTCATCCGCTGATCTTTCGGCTCGAAGAGTGCGATAGAGAACGGATACGTCTTGCCGAGCTCGAGCGTCTCGCGGAGCTCTTGCGGTGAAGCGAATTCGCTCACATGCACGAGACCAGCGACGCCTTCCTCGATAGAGGCGAGTGCACCGTGCTTGTTGTACTTGATGACAACGCCCGGCACTTCCATACCTTTCTTGTAGCGATCTGCGGCAGTGTGCCATGGATTTTCCTTGAGTGCCTTGATGGAGAGCGACACTTTGCCGTCCTTTATTTCAATGACCTTCACGCGTACTTTGTCGCCGACAGCGAAGAGCGTATGAGGATCTTCAACGAGACCCCAATCGAGTTCGCTGATATGCACGAGGCCTTCGAGACCTTGCTCGAGCTTCACGAACACGCCGAAGTCGACGATGCCCGTTACTTCGCCCTCGACAGCGTCACCCACGTGGTACTTATCAATGAGCGATGCTTTCTCTTCTGACTCATTACCGACGCGCTCAGAGAAAATGAGCTTACCTTCCTTCGCATCAGCAGTGATGATACGCACCGAGAGCGGATGGCCGATAAGCTGCATGAGTTCGCCGAGTATCTTGTCCTTGTCGCCTTCCGGTACGCGCGGATAGTGCTCATTCGCGAGCTGCGATGCTGGGAGGAAACCCTGGATGCCTTGCCACGAGAGGATGAGGCCTCCTTTGTTCGCTTCCTCAACGACGAGTGAGTATGGCGTCTGTGCGACGATAGCAATCTCAGCTTCGCCCCAGATAGCCGCCTGACGCGCTTCCTTGAGAGAGAGCTCGATATAGCCATCGCGCCCAGCTGGGTCGACGACTTTCGCACTGATCATATCGCCAGGATTTGCCTTGCGCAGGACGTCTGCGGCGTTGAGGTATTCGCGGCCGTAGATAAGACCGCTACCGAATGGTGGCAGGTCGACATAGACGCGGCCGCGGCTGATAGCGATGATGGTGCCCTCCACAAGGTCGCCAAACGAGGGCGGCGTCGGGATGGAATCAATGAGGCCCGCCATTGGATGGCCTTCGCTCAAATGAATGGTCGCCACCGGAGCAACGACTTTCGGCTTCGTCGAAATCTCTTCAGACATATTATATATAAGTGGTGCTGATTTTCGCGAAGGGTACTGAAACCTTGCGGTTTCCAGGGTTAACGTCTTGCTACTTCTCTCGCACGCAACAGGTCGACTATAGCAAATACTGTCGAAAAATGCTAGAATATGAGCAATGGTTATCACGCATCACGGCGGGCAATGTTTCAAGGTGACCCTGGGGGATTTGACGCTCGTTTTTGACCCAATCTCCAAAAATGCCACTCTCCCATCCGTCCGATTTGGCGCAGATATTGCGCTCGTTTCGCGCAATCATCCCGACATGAACGGCGTCGACGAGGTGACGTATGGTGAGAAAGTACCGTTTGTCGTAGAGGGTCCTGGCGAGTACGAACGGCAAGGAGTGGTCATCCAAGGATTCCTTTCCAAGAGCAAGTATGGTCTTTCCAAAGGACAGGAGGAAGCCGTGAATACGATTTACGCAGTTGATCTCGAAGACATGACACTCGTGCATTTGGGTGCGCTTGCCGACACCGAGCTCTCGAAGGAAGCGCGAGAAGGCATTGGTGAGATAGATGTGCTCTTCGTACCTGTGGGAAATGATGGCGTGCTTACCGCCGCAAAAGCGCACGAGCTCGCAGTATCACTTGAACCGAAGATCATCATTCCGATGCACTGGAGTGGTATGGGAGAATCGAAGTCGCTCGAAGCGTTCCTCAAGGATGCAGGGAATGGCAGCGAGAAAGTCGATAAACTCACACTGAAGAAGAAGGACCTTATCGGTCGCGATGGGAGTATACTAGTACTAACGCCCTAATACAGTATGAAAAGTGTCTTTGAACATATTGACTACGTAAAAGGAAAGCCACATCACGTCCGCCGCCGCGTCGCGGTCGGCGCAGCTGCGTTCGGCAGTGCGCTTATCGCAATCGTCTGGATTGCAGTGAGCTCGATGACTGGCGCTTTTGCTATTCAGGGAAGCTCGTTCGCGATGAGTACGGGCGAGAATGGCGCTGTCGCGACCACGAGTGCTTCCAACAGTCCACAAGGGCTTGCGGGCGCAGCGGCCGCACTACCGGATACATCAGCTTCGGCGCCCGCGCATATCGAAATCGTCGATACCACACCGGCCAGTGCACCGGCCAAGAAGTCAGATCAAACGATCTTGCCGTTTTAGTTAGGTACTCATCATGGCACGCGGCAAAGAGGATAAGGGAGGAGAAGTGGTACCAGTGGTGGCGAACGTCATTACGCAGCCTATTGTCGCTGAGATGCGCCAGTCGTATATCGACTACGCCATGACCGTCATCACGGCGCGCGCGTTGCCTGATGTGCGCGATGGATTGAAGCCGGTGCATCGCCGCATCCTCTACGCGATGAAAGACATGGGGCTCGTGCCAGGCGCCAAGTTCCGCAAGAGCGCGACCGTCGTCGGCGAGGTGCTCGGTAAGTATCACCCGCACGGCGATGTCGCCGTGTACGACACGATGGCGAAGATGGCGCAGCCCTTCAATTATCGCTATCCGCTCGTGCTCGGTCAGGGGAATTTCGGCTCCATCGACGGCGACAGTCCGGCAGCGATGCGTTACACCGAGGCGAAGATGTCGCGCACCGCAGACGCGATTCTCGCTGATCTCGAGAAAGAGACGGTCGAATGGCTACCGAACTATGACGCGACTCGCGAAGAGCCGAAAGTGCTCCCGGCGGCGCTCCCGAACCTGCTTCTCAACGGCACGCTTGGCATCGCCGTCGGTATGGCGACCAACATTCCGCCGCACAATCTCCGCGAAGTGGTGACGGCAACCATTCATCTCATCGAGAATCCGGAGGCCACAACCGACGACCTGCTCCAGTTCGTGAAAGGTCCCGATTTCCCAATGGGCGGCGTCGCTTTCAATACTGCAGATATCAAACATGCCTACTCGACTGGGCGCGGACCGGTCGTGGTGCGCGGCGAAGCCGAGATAGTCGACGATGGGAAGAAAGATACGCGTATCATCATCACGTCGATACCGTATCGAGTGAACAAAGCCGAGCTCATCGTGCGCATCGCCGAGCTCGTGCAGGATAAAAAGATAGAGGGCATCCGCGATTTGCGCGATGAGTCGGCCGGCGACTCTCGCGGCATGCCGGACGTGCGCATCGTCGTCGAGCTCAAGGGCACGGCGCATCCGCAGGCGGTCCTCAATAATCTCTATAAATACACGCAGCTCGAGGACTCGTTCCACTACAACATGCTCGCCTTGGTCGATGGCGTGCCGGAGATGCTTTCCTTGCAGGGAATGCTCCATCATTTTGTAAATCATCGCCAGGAGGTCGTGAAGCGCCGCACTGAGTTCGATCTGCGCCAGGCTGAAGCGCGCGAGCATATCCTGCTCGGTCTCTGCAAAGCGCTCGACCATATCGACGAGGTCATCGCCATCATCAAGAAAGCAGCCGATGTGCCGTCCGCAAGCGTTGCTCTCCAGAAAAAGTTCGGATTTTCCGTTCTCCAGGCAGCCGCCATTCTCGAAATGCGCCTGTCGAAGCTCGCCGGCCTCGAGCGCAAGAAGCTCGAAGACGAGCTCTCCGAAGTGCAGACTCTCATCAAGAAACTGAAGGACATTCTCTCCTCGCCGAAGAAGATTCTTGCCGTCGTGAAGAAAGAACTCGAAGAGCTCATGGAGAAATATGGCGACGATCGCCGCACGCGCATCGTGAAGGGCGGCGTGCAGAATATTTCTGTCGAGGACCTCGTGCCAGACGAGGAGTCGATGCTGCTTCTCACCCAGGGCGGCTACGTGAAGCGTACGAACCCGAACGAGTACAAGAGCCAGAAGCGCGGTGGCGTGGGCGTTGTCGATATTGCGACGAAAGAGGAAGACATCGTGACGCACTTCCTCGTGACGAGCGCGCACAGTGACCTTTTGTTCTTCACTGATTTCGGCAAAGCGTATCAGATAAAGATGTACGAACTTCCGGAAGGGAAGCGTGCGACCAAGGGCAAGAGCATCATGAACTTCCTCTCGCTCGCTGCCGATGAGAAGGTGACTTCGATATTGCCAGTGCCGAAGGGCGCGGCGCTCGATGCATCGTCAGTCGTTTTCGTAACTGAAGAAGGTGTGGTGAAGCGCGTCGCGGCAAAAGCATTCGCGGATGTGCGCCGCTCCGGCATCATCGCTATCAATTTGAAGAAAGGCGACAAACTCGTTTCTGCGAATCATTCGTCCGAGGGCGATAGCGTGTCTATCGTGACCTCAAAGGGCCAGTCCATCCGCTTCGATGTCGAGGATGCTCGCGAGATGGGTCGTACTGCTGGCGGCGTACGCGGCATGAGCGTGAAGAAGGGCGATCGCGTGGTCTCAGCCGAGGTCATTCCTGCGCTTGAGGCAAAGGACGCATCGCTGCTTGTCATCATGAGCAAGGGCTACGGCAAGCGCACCAAGATGTCTGAATATAAAGTGCAGGGTCGCGGCGGCTCCGGCATCAAGACGGCAGAAGTCACACCAAAGACTGGCGAGATTATCGGCGCGAAAGTTGTCTCCGGCAATGTCGAAGACGAAGAGATAGTCGTCGTCTCGAAGAAAGGGCAGGTGATTCGCACCTCGGTTTCCTCTATCTCGCTCCTTTCGCGCGCAACGCAGGGCGTCCGCATCATGAAGATGCGGGAGGGGGACTCTATCGCAAGCATGGCCGCTCTGTAGGCGAGCGCACCAAAAGTCTCATCTACTGCGTTGCTCGCTCCGGCGCTATCTCACCGTACCTTTGTACGGCTCGCTTCGCTCCTCACTCGCGCCTTGCATCTAGGAGTTTTTTGAGGCGCTCGCTGCGGAGGTATACTTGAGGGATGGTCCCTTATCGTTTCAGTCCAATACAGTCGAAAGATAAACTGCTTGAAGCAATAAAATATGTTACAACCCAGGTTACTCTGCTTGCAGAGAAATGTGTAGGAGTTTCTCTAGTGACAGAATCGCTCACAATCTTTTCTCATGACCCCCAAGAGTTTGCTCGCCTTTGCGAGATGGCTAATGACTTAGGGGAACCGTATAACGAAAACAACGGACCACGTGTAAAACTTAAAGAAGCAATCGCAGTGGGCGCAAGTACGGTTAGATTTGTTCGCATACGTAAACCTGACCCAGACCGTCCACAGGTCGGTTGCGCTGATTTTAATGTCGGCGATTACTTCGATTTCAAGACTCGATTCTTAGCATATATTGCTTCGCACGTTATAAAGCGTCCAGAATACGAAATGATTGAATTCTCAGATCCTGATTTTGATGTGCTCGCTTACGCAGTATCGCCAGTTCTAAGTCCTAGCTAGCGTCATTACGATGCGGGGCTCTCCGTCGTCGAAGTAGTTTTCGATGCGTTCGCCTATAGTAAAGCCGAGAGATTCGTACAGTTTAATTGCTCGCGCATTGTCGGGATGCGTGACGAGGTCTATTGTGGGAACGTCTTTTAATTCTTCAAGCACCTGCTTCATCGCCGCTGTTGCAAGTCCGCGACCTTGGAAGTCTGGATGAATAATAAGGCCGCTTATATAGGCATGGTCGGGCGATTTCATTTTATACATCACATTCCCGACGATTTTGTCGTCTTCGCGTATAAGATACACAACGTTGTTTTGAATTTCCGATATCGCTTCGTCGAGAGTAGTGGTTGGCGAATATGTAGGAGTCAAAGGGATGCTTTTTTCTATCTCTAGAAATACGGCAGCATCTTCGGCTGTAGCACGCTCGAATGTGATATTAGGAGCTTTTTCTTTTCCTCTCTCGTAGATTTCCATACGAGAAGTCTAGCATTGGCGCTAGTTACATGGATGGGGTATATTGCCCTCGTTCCAACCAAACATACATAAGGAGCTCTTTCATGAAAATAGTTTTCTTGCAGTACGCGAGCAATGTCTGCTATGTCCAAGTCGTCGCGGAAGCCCCGCAAGGCGTTGCAGTCGACGTTGGGAATCAGACGTGGACGGTAGATTGGCCGCAGAAGCGAACTTACAAAATCGGGCAGTCTCACTACTGCGGCGATACACGAGGAGGCATCATCGGTGTCTATGACGCTGACGACCTGAATCAGCTCGGTTCGATGGTACGTGCCGCGACCGAAGCGGTACGTGAGCGCCATGGCGGCGATGACTGACGTGTTGATTGCGCGGACCCTGCGGGTCCGCGCATGGTATTTTATATGCATGAGCGCGCATTTCAGTTCTCCCCACGAGAATGTCCTGCAGGTTGGGCTACACGAAGGGATGAAGGTCGGCGATTTCGGTACGGGTACGGGCCACTATGCGCGTGCCGCGGCCGCTATCGTTGGCCACAGTGGTCGCGTCTACGCTATCGACGTGCAGGAGGATATCCTCAAACATCTCAAACTCAATACGAATGATAGGCATCGAAGCGTCATCGAGACTATCTGGGGCGATATCGAGAAGCCGACCGGCACGCATCTGCGCGATGCGTCCTTGGATGCGGTGCTCCTCGCTAATACATTCTTCCAGGTCGAGAATCGATTCGGGCTTCTCGCAGAAATAAAGCGCGTGCTTAAGTCCGGCGGCACGCTCATGGTTGTCGATTGGGCAGGGAGCTACGGGCACCTGGGCCCGATGCCAGAGAAGATCGTCACTGAGCACGAGGCCGAAGCATTTTTTATCAATGGCGGATTCCATAAGGTGAAATCATTCCGCGCGGGACCGCACCACTACGGTATTATATTTAGAGCGCCCTAATATGAAAAAACTCTCCATCTTCCAGACCCTCCTCTTCGGCGCATTTGCTGTGGCTGCGCTCATCGGCGTATTCGTCTTCGCGACCCATACAGGAAAAGGGAATAGCGGCCCTGCGACGATAGGCACCGTAGTGATATGGGGAACTCTGCCTGCATCAGCTATGCAGACACTGCTTACAGAAGCTACGAAAGCGGATCAGACTCTGAAAGATGTATCCTATGTGCAGAAGGACCCGAATACGCTCCCTACCGACCTCGCCTCCGCGATAGCCACAGGAAATGCTCCTGACCTCGTACTCACGTCTCAGGAACAATTGCATTCGCTTGCGAAGTTGGTCACTCCCGTACCGGTTGCGACTCTTCCTGCTGCAACATTTAACTCAGCCTTCGTGAGCGAAGGCGCAATGCTCGCGACGCCAGCAGGGGATAGCTACTACGGCATGCCGTTTCTAGTCGATCCTCTCGTCCTCTTCTACAACCGCGCCATCCTCTCGACCGATGGCATCGCGAAGCCACCTGCCACCTGGGAAGCACTTACGGGCCTTGTGCCGACCGTTGCGACGCTGACGCCGACCAAGCAGATCACCCGTGGCCTTATTGCTCTCGGGGGTTATAGCAATGTGCACAATGCCCGTGGAATACTCTCTGCACTTTTCTTGCAGACCGGCGTTCCTGTCTCGTCCTACAGTAATGGCCAACTTGCGGCGAATCTCACGGGAGCCACTACAGGACAATCGCCAGGCCGCGCAGTACTCGACTTCTATACTCAATTTGCCGACCCATCGAAAGTTTCCTACACCTGGAATGCATCGCTGCCGGACTCTCAGCAATCATTCGTGAATGGCGACCTCGCTCTCTATCTCGGCTATGTCTCCGAAGCGAAATTCCTTAGGGCAGCAAATCCGAATCTTGACTTCGCAGTATCACAGCTGCCGCAGCCTGCTACAGCCACTCTTAAGTCGGCCTATGGCCTCCTGTATTCTTTCATGATTCCGCGCGGCGCTACGAATTCTTCAGGAGCATACCAGACTGCAGCACTCTTCAGTACCTCCGCCATGCAAGCTCTTGCTGCATCGGCGACTGGCCTTGCTCCTGCGTCACTCAGTCAGCTCAGCGTGCAGCCAGCGGACCCGATTCTCGTTATCGCGTATGGAGAGGCGTTGTACACGAAAGGGTGGCTGTCCCCATCCCCGGCAGATACGGACTCAGTCTTTTCGAGTATGATTACGGGTGTGATAAGCGGCCGCTTAACGCTTGAGACAGCCCTGACCTCAAGCACAAATGCGTTAAGCGCTCTATTGCAAAAATAATATGCGATATCTCACTATCTCTCTCGTTGCTCTCTCTCTGATTTCGTTTGCTACACCGATTGTTGCTTCTGCTCAGACTTGTCCTCCAGGACAAGTCCCAACCAATGTAGTAAGTTCTACGGATTACACTTGTACCGCAACAACCGGGCAAAATACTTCTGGGACACAAACGACCGGCACGAATACTTCTGGCGTTACGCTCATGAATCCTCTCCAGGGCGGTACCAGCCTTGAGTCATTTTTGAATACCATTCTTTCGTTCGTGATACGCATCGGAGCTATCGTCGTGGTGCTCATGCTCGTCTATGTCGGCTATCTATTCGTCGTAGCGCAAGGAAGCGATTCCAAGCTCACTGACGCTCGGAAAGCACTACTCTGGACTATCATCGGCGCGCTCATATTGCTCGGCGCTCAAGCGATATCGCTCGGCATCCAATCGACTGTGCAAGCGCTCTCTGTAGGCGGCTAGTGTTATGACCTTCGCTCAATTTATTGGGAATGGCAGCACAGGTATAATTGGCGCCATCAATACCGTCGTGGTCCCTGTTATTTTCTCTCTCTCGTTTGCAGCATTCGTATGGGGGATGGTGAAGTATTTTTTCCTTCACGGTGAGGAAGAGAAGAGTAGAGAGGAGGGAAGACAATTTATTCTCTGGGGTCTCATCGGTTTGGCTGTGCTCTTTTCTGTGTGGGGCTTCGTGAACATCTTATTATCCACTCTCGGCATCACGCCGAGTGCTTAACGTGTCATACTCATACCTATGATAACTGCCTCATGTTCCGGTTTGTGTGGTATCGCATCAATCGTTCTTGGTCTCATCAATACAATATTCGTGCCACTACTCTTCGCTGTTGCGTTCATCGTATTTATCTACGGCATTGCCAAGACCTATATCTTCTCTCATGGTGAGCCGGAAGAGGTCGCACAAGGACACAAGCTCCTTCTGTGGGGACTCATTGGCTTCGCAGTCATGGTGTCGGTCTGGGGTATTGTGAACGTGGTAACGAATACGTTCGGACTCAATACTATAGGCTCGCCAGCCACACCCACCTTTACCCCGAGCAGTTCAGGAGCATCAGGTCAGAATCAGATGAACTGGTACAATTAACGTATGAAGAAAATCTTTCTCAGAACAGCTCCTCTCTTGCCCGTCCTCGCCATGCCTTTTGTGGCCTCTGCACAGCAGGGCATTAACCTTTCAGCGATAACGCCGTATTCAAACGGCATCATCAATCTCGTTAACGCCGTGCTCGTACCAGTGCTCTTCGCCATTGCCTTCCTCTATTTCATCTATGGTGTATACAAATATTTCATCCTGGGAGCAGAAAGCGATACTGAGCGTGCTACAGGACGGACGTTCGTCCTCTGGAGCCTCATCGGCTTCGCCGTCATTTTGTCAGTCTGGGGGCTAGTAAATGTGCTCACTCAGACCTTCAATATTCCTACAGGGGGCCAACCACCAAGATATCCTACGCTGTAGTTAGTTGCTATTGCGGACAAGGGCTATCCACACGTGCGTCAAAAGTGCATTGACCCGCCCTGTCTACAGGCTACAATTACTCCATTAATCGTTTACTTACCCTATGAAAAAAGCCCTTGCTCTTACCTCAGGAATCGTCGCCGCGTTTGCTCTGCCGCTCGTCTCTCTTGCTGCAGCAGTTAATAATCTCTCAGACGTAGGTTCGTTCGTCATAAATGTCATTAACAATATTCTCGTGCCAGTCATCTTCGCGGTGGCATTCATCGTGTTCGTGTATGGAGCATTCGAGACCTTTATCATCGGCGCCAACTCAGAGGAAGTAAAAGAAAAGGGTAAGAATCTCATGCTCTGGGGCCTCATCGGCTTCTTCGTCATGGTGTCGGTCTGGGGTCTAGTGAACATTCTTACGGGAACCGTCAGCTTCGGTAATAACTCAGGTGTTACTGCACCGAAAGCAGGAGTCAACATTGGCGGCTAGGGAGAATGTCAGTTCTCAATCAGTTTCTTAGTAAAGTTGTCACGCAAATAATCAATCCGATTATTTTGCTTCTTGCAGCGGCCGCGTTCGTTGTATTCCTGTGGGGCATATTCGAGTTCGTCGCTCATGCGGGTGAAGAGACGAAAAGAGCAGAAGGGAAGAGCGCTATTCTCTGGGGACTGGTTGGTCTCGTGATCATCTTCGGCGCCTACGGCATCATCAATCTGGCTATCGGTACATTTGGCTTGACGCCTAATGGCCAGACCACGATTCAAGGCGTGGTACACCAGACACAGTAGGGTCATATAAAGAAAAAAGGCCGCACAACCGTGCGGCCTTTTCGTGTGCTGGACATCCAGCGAAGAACTTCAGTTGAACACGTACGTAACGTTGTTCGGCTTCCCGGTTGTATCGCGAACGAATTGATACAACATGGGGCCACTAACGCACGGACTCGTTGGGTCACCTACGATTCCCTCATGCCCGTCGGTGTAAATGCAATGGGTAGTGAACCCATTACCGGTGAACGACACAGATTTCCCCGGCGGCGCATACACGTGAGTGCTATCGCCGCTGGGAGGCATCGAGAGGACCATTGTTGCAGGAGCTCTTTGCGAGTTCCCGACGGTCGGCGTCGATTTGTACTTCCATAGCTGGTAGGCGAAGAAGCCGAGTGCCAGGACGCCTATAAGGATGAAACCCATCATCGTCATCCAACTTCGTGTCCGCAACACTGAGGGTGTTGCCATATCGGGCGGGTTCATTTCTTTCCTCCTTTCAATGCGTCAAGGGTTGCGGCAACAGCGCCGGCCGGGTTACCTTCGAGACCTTCCACGACTTTGACATCGATGGTGGTCTTATTGCCCGACACGGCCATGGCCCTAGTCAGCATCTTTTGATACGCCTCGGCCGTGATCGTGTTGTCGCCGATCTGACGGGTAAGCTCTGTTGTGGTCAATCCGTACAGCTTCGCCACCACTTCGAACAGGGCTTCCGCTTCATCGATAGCACTTCGCGTCTGCTGTACATCCTCGGGGAGTGTCACTTTGTCGATGATGATGGCGACGGTCCGGTAGCCATATTTGTTGCGGATTGAAGAAAGCGTTCCGCCGGTGTCCATCATCATTGTTTGCAGTTGACTCCCCAGGTCCTCGAGCGCCGCTTTACTCCGGACATCCTTTGATAGCTTGTCGGCGGCGTAAACCGTCAGGAAGTTTTCAATGAATGCCGTGATGCCGTTTTCAACAACCGCCTTGCTGACGCCAATGGCCCGATCTATCACCTTCAGATCGATAGCGTATTCGTATTGGCCGTCGAAGATAACTTTGCCGCTCATAGTCGTAACTCCAACGTTGAAAGGTTGGGGCTGGACCATGAGAGAGTAGTTACCTGCGGCATTCCGTTGTTCCCACCAGTGGGATGCATGGACGCCTGGGCCGTACGAGACCATCCCACCATTGTGGCCGATGTCTTGAGTCACGTACCCGCACCATTCGGGGTTGATGATCACCATGCGTTTCGGCACGACTTTTGAGAGTGTGATGCCGCCGATGATGAATCCGATAAGAAGTCCCGTTGCGGGGAAATCCAGCATGGTGCCGATCCATCCGATCAGAAGCCATGGCACTGCCAAGATGACAGCGGAAGAGAAGATCGCACTGACTGCGCGTTCCCCCCGTTCCCTATTGATATCGCTGTCTTTTGGCCTCTCGATATCTATCCGGTAACCAGTTCGTGCCATGATGGCCTCCTAGACGTTGAAGAGTTGACGAATTTTTGAGCTGCAAGGATCTGCACTCTGGAGTGCAGTATACAGGAAACTATAGACTTGTCAAGTGCTGGGGAGAGGACTTGGTCACGCATAAATCTCTGCTAAGATTTTGCGCGACCCCGCCTCAGGCCGTCGCCTTCTGGCATTCAAGTCCTTCTCAGACTCGCTTCGTTCGTTGTGCTGGGGAGAGGACTTGAACCTCCAATGGGTTGCCCCGTCAGCTCCTAAGGCTGATGCGTATACCAATTTCGCCACCCCAGCGTCTTCCAAAGCATACTATGTTCTGCTATATTTTTCCTAGCGCATATATGTAATGATATAAGCACTACGCGCCCATAGCTCAGTTGGTAGAGCAGATCCCTCTTAAGGATAAGGTCCCAGGTTCGAGCCCTGGTGGGCGCACAAATAGAACGAAGTGAAATTGGTACGCCCACAGGACGACATCTGCATGTCGTCCGTCAGGGCTCGAACGCCGGAACATACTTTCTTCAGCAGAAGAAAGTAGTGAGGCGGTGCCTAGTCCGAAGGTGAGCGACAGCGAACCCGAGAGACGAAGGAGAGAAAGGTACTCCTGTCCCTGGTGGGCGCACCGATATAATTTTGTGCCGAGAGTAAGAGTGAGATCGGTCACGAATCACTAAGTACTTTTCTTTGTGCCGCTTGAAAAGTACTAAGCGTTCTCGACCCCGACTCGCCGACAAGCACTCGCTTCGCTCGTCTTGTGTACCGGCTCCGTCTTTCGAGTCCCACTCTATGTGCTACAAAAACATATTCCACAAACACTTCGTGTTCGTTCCGTTGTTTTTGTGCCGAGAGTGGGACTCGAACCCACACGAAAGTTTTTAGGCTGTCTCAGGATTTTAAGTCCTGTGCGTCTACCATTCCGCCATCTCGGCAAACATCACATCGCACTGGAGGCCAGGGCGGGAATTGAACCCGCGCATCGCGGTTTTGCAGACCGCTGTGTTACCACTTCACCACCTGGCCGTACTTTGAATGATACTAACTTTTCGGAAGTTCAGCTATGGGTGCACCAATCTGTTCGCGGTTATCGAGCATGAATTCTATGCGTGGCAACGGACGTAAACGTGCATGCGTTTTCAAATGATCTGAGAAGGCTTCGCGGTGACGATCGAGGAAGGCGAGTGCTGCCTGGGCTTTGTCCTCAGGAAAGATACTCACGAACACGAGGACACGATCGCCATGAGCAACGGGTTCTGCGCGGATGACGGTTATGAGCGAACCGCTCCCGGCTTCTCGAGAAATGAATTGTGCAGCTTCCTGAGCGATGATCTCGCTCGCTCGGCGCTGTCGATCAGTGGTTTTCATCCCGTTAGAAATAGAACGCGAACATACCACGAGAGGTACATTCGAACCCTATCCAGTTATTGTTAATAATGTTCATACTGTTTTGACTTGTGCGTTCGCGATTTCTAACGGGATTCATGCGTCGATAATAGTAAACGCAACAATCTCGTCCCCGAACGTTGCGCTTTCACGCGCCTCAATCTCAATACCGAAATCGCCTTCAGTGTGTATTTCACGAATGTCGGCACGGGCCTGCTGTAAGTTGAGGATACTGCCGCGCGCAAGCTCCGTATCGCCACGCATCAATTTAATCCTATCTTTCGTGGTGAGCGCGCCAGAGATGAATCGCGCACCGAGCACCTGCTTTTTCGCGCTTGAGGAGAATGCTTTCAACACTTTGGCTCGGCCGAGTTCCTTCTCGGTGGCTACCGCAGGGACGCGTTCCTCAAGGAGCTTCATGACGCGCTCAGAGAGCTCGTAAATGATTGAGAAAGAAAGTATGGAAACGGTGTCGCGCTCAGCAAGCTCGCGTGCGATAGCGTCCGTCCCGACATTGAACGCAATGATAGTGCCTCCAGACGCCACCGCGGTCTTCACGTCGGTCTCAGAGACGCTTCCGACACCTGAAGCGATGATGCGGACGACGGCGCGCTCATGAGTAATCTTCGCAATCTCATGGACGATTGCATCAATAGAACCCGCAACATCGGTTTTCACGATAAGCGGCAGTTCTACGACGCCTTCCGCAAGAACACTCCGCTCGGGCGCCGCCGAGAGCTCCTTCGCATTTTTAAGCGCAGCAGCTTCAGCCTCTTTCTTATTCTTGACGATACTGAACAGCGATCCGGCGCTTGGCAGCTTGCTGAATCCGGACATGCGCACTGGTGACGATGGTCCTGCCTGTTCGATTCGTTTGCCACGGAAATCTTCAATGAAGCGTATTGGAGCGAAGGCATCGCCTGCCACGACGAAGCCGTCGAGCGTGAGCGTGCCGTCTTTAATGATGAGCGTAGCAGAAGCGCCGCGCTTCGGGTCTTGTGTTGATTCCAGGACGAACCCTGTCGCACTTGCACTCGTGTCAGCAGTGAGCTCGGCAAGATCAGAGGCAAGAAGTACGAGATCAAGGAGTTCAGGAACACCCTCGCCGGTCTTCGACGACACGAGTGCGTAGGCGACATCGCCGCCCATGCCTTCTATAAATATTTCGTGCTCAAGAAGAGAATTCTTGGTGTGATCGATATCGGCATTATTCTTGTCGATCTTCGTGATCGCGACGATGAAAGGAATGTTCGCTTCTTTGATAGCAGAGAGAGCGTCGAGCGTCTGCGGCATGACGCCTTCGTCGGCTGCAACCACGAGAATAGCGATGTCGGCAGCGGCTGCGCCACGCGTACGCAAAGCTTTGAATGCTTCGTGGCCAGGTGTGTCGAGGAAAGTCACGGGGCGATCGTTGTGGAGCGCGATATAGGCAGCGACATGCTGCGTGATGCCTCCCGCTTCTCCCGCGACGACATTCGCCTTCCGGATGTAATCCAGAAGCGAAGACTTACCGTGGTCTATGTGACCCATCACCGCAATGACGGGCGGTCGTGATTCCCGCGCCATAATGGCTCTATTTCATCACAAAAATGGCTTAATTGCAATGTACGTTATACTTCAGGCATGTGGAGCAAGAAGAGAGTCTATCTTGATTATGCGGCGGGAGTAGCTGCAAATCCGTCATCTCCCCATGAGGAGGGCAGGCAGGCGAAGGCTATGCTCGAAGACGCGCGTATGACGATAGCGCGGCTTGTCGAAGTGCAGAGCGACGATGTCATCTTCACCAGCGGTGCGACCGAGAGCAATGCGCTCGCGATACTGGGGAGCGTGCACGCACTCCGAGCTCTTGCGGGGTCGGATGTCCCGGGGAGGAGTACTATGCACGTGCTGTACTTGCCGAGTGCGCATGCCTCGATAGTCGAGAACGTGAAGCTGCTCGAAAGGGATGGTGTCACCATTGAAGCGCTGCCGATACGGGACTATCGCGTGGATACGGATGCACTCGCGAAAATGATCAAGCTTGAGACCGTTCTTATCGCAATGGATGCGGTGTGCGGCGAAACCGGCGTCGTATGGAATACTCGTGAAGTGCGGCAGGTGCTCGACCGTTCACTGTCTGCGCACGGAGGGTCGCGCATCCTATTGCATGTCGACGCCAGCCAAGCGCCGCTCACTGAGAAAATAACGCGAGCCCATTTCGGTGCAGACCTACTCACGTTTGATGGTGCGAAAGTCGGCGATATACGCGGCGTCGGTGCGCTTATCGCGCATCGTACGATTCCTCTTACCCCTTTATATAAAGGCGGGGGTCAGGAGCGTGGTATGCGGCCAGGGACTGAAGCGCCTGAGCTTGCAGAGAAATTCGCGGCCGCGCTCACTGCGGCCGCGAGCGGCCGCGCGGCATTTCGAGCGGCCGCGGAAGTGAATCGAACACGGCTCAGTGAGCTCATCACAGGAGCGATTCCAAACGTATATATACAGGAGGGCCGCATCCAAGCGCCGCATATCCTCAATCTAGCTCTGCCGGGCAGGGATACGGATTACCTTGTGGCGGTCCTCGACGAGGCTGGCTATTCGGTCTCGACGCGAAGCGCATGCGAGACTGATTCAGAGGAAGGTTCTCGGGCCGTTTTTGCGCTCACGGGAGACACGGAAAAGGCTCGCGCGACACTCCGCATAGCCTGGAATGCGGATACGGAGTCACGAGCACTCACTCGTTTTGTAGAAGCTCTTGTACAGGCAGCAGCATTTATTGACACAGGTATTCAAAGGTAGCATTATAGTCATATGAATCCCGTTAGAAATTACAAACACATCGGTCGATTTGAAACGGGTTCGATTATCAACTCTAATCGGATAGCGTGCGGCTGTGCCCAGAAGGGTGCGTCCGTGTTCTATTTCTAACGGGATGAACATCGAAGAACTCTCCAAATCTCAACTCATACTGCTCACGATTCTCGTGAACTTTGTCACCTCAATTGCTACCGGCATTTTGACGGTATCGCTTCTTGACCATGCTCCAGCCTTCGTCACTCAGACCGTGAATCGCGTCGTTGAACATACTATTGAAACGGTTGCTGCTGCTGCTCCGGCTCCTATCATACAGGCTCCTGCGCCGTCGAATCAGGACCTGGTTACCGCGGCTATCGGGGCTGATGCTGCACGTGCCGTCGCGATATATAGTTCGGACGCAAGCACCTCAACTCCAGCACTAGGTATTGGCACCTATCTGCCGAAAGCACGTGCGATAGTGACGGCCGCGCAGGACGCATTACCCAAAGAGGCGTTGATAGAATTTACCAACGGAGTACGCATCCCAGCATCACTCGCTCGACAGGGGAAAGGCATTGCGATTTACGGATTCGCTGATGCTGCACCTTTGCCGAAGATGACCGGGCCGGCGCTTATTGCCTCGGGTGATTTGAAGCTCGGAGAAACGGCACTTGCACTCGGCGCAGACGGCTCCGCAAGCACCGGTATCGTCGCTCGTGTGAGCGCTAAGGGCGTGTATACCACGTTGCCCGACATTGGGACGGGGAGTGCAGTAGTAGATTTGTCCGGTAACTTGATAGGAATAAGCGCTGGTGGGAGCCCTGGACTCCTCATCAGCACTAATCTCATAACCGAACTCCTCACTGCTACCTCTAGCGCGGTAACTGCAACTTCGACTGTTACGGCCCAGTAATAGTTAGTATACTTTTCTATATATGCCTCCTTTTAACAATTTCACCACCAAAGCAAAAGAAGCCGTCAGGCGAGCGCACGAGCTTGCTATAGAGCGTGGACAGAATCATGTCTCGCCGATTCATTTGCTCGCGGCGCTCGTCCTCCAAGAAGAGTCGCTCGTGTTCTCAATACTCGACCGCATGGAAGTGGATACCATCATGTTGGCTGATGCTGTGCTCGAGCATTTGGAAGTGCCGGAGAATGCATCAGTGCTCTCACCGTCCTATCAGATTTATCTCACGCCCGATCTCGCCCAGGCGCTCGAAGCCTCGGGGAAGATCGCTGCGCGTATGAACGATACATTCGTCGGCACTGAACACTTGTTCCTCGCTGTTATCGAACATCCAGGTTCTGCGGCAGATATTCTTGCGCGATTCTCGATTAATCGCGATGCAGCGCTCGCCATCCTCAAAGAGCTAAAGAGTTCAAAGGATGGACAGGGAAGCGAACCAAAGCGTTTCCGTGCACTCGCCAAATACTCGCGTAATCTCACCAAGATGGCGGCCGAGAATAAGCTCGACCCGGTGATTGGGCGTGATATCGAGATTAATCGCGTCATTCAGATCCTTGCTCGGCGCACCAAAAACAATCCTGTCCTCATCGGTGAAGCAGGCGTTGGGAAGACTGCCATTGCTGAAGGGCTTGCAGCACGCATGGCCACAGGCGACGTTCCAGAGACCCTGAAAGGAAAAGAGCTTTTGTCACTTGACCTCGGGCTCATGATTGCCGGCACGAAGTATCGTGGTGAATTCGAAGAGCGTATGAAGAACGTCATGAAGGAAGTCGAGCGCGCCGAAGGGAAAGTCATTCTTTTCGTTGATGAATTGCATACGCTCGTGGGTGCTGGCGGCGCCGAAGGTTCGCTTGATGCATCGAACATGTTGAAACCGGCGCTCTCGCGTGGCGAGATACGCGTCATTGGTGCGACGACATTGAAGGAATATCAAAAATACATTGAAAAGGACGCCGCACTCACTCGCCGCTTCCAGTCAGTGTTCGTCCAGGAACCATCGGTCGAGGACGGCATCGCCATCCTTCGCGGCCTGCGCGACAAGTATGAGCTTTTCCATGGAGTGCGCATCACTGACGGTGCCATCGTCGCTGCAGTCGAACTCTCTTCCCGCTACATCAGCGACCGTTTCTTGCCTGATAAGGCTATCGACCTCATCGATGAAGCCGGGTCTGGTCTGCGCATCGCGCTTGAGAACAAACCGCCTTTGCTTGAGGAAACCGACCGCAAGATACGCCGCCTTGAGATCGAGCGACAAGCGCTTCAGAAAGACCTTGATGGCGAGCATGCCAAAGAAATAAAAGAGCGCATCAAGGCTATTGATAGCGATGTCGCTGATCTCAAAGAGAAGACAAGTGAGCTCGAACTTAAATGGAAGAACGAAAAAGAAGTACTGACGGCTATACGCGCTGCGAAGACCGAGCTCGAGTCGCTCAAGATACAGGCGGACAACGCCGAAGCCGCAGCAGATCTTGGTACGGTCGCAGAGATACGATACGGCAAGATACCTCACATCCAGAAGGACCTTGAGATAAAACTGAAGCGGCTTAAAACGCTCCAGAAGTCTCGTCGTGTGCTTCATGAGGAAGTGACCGAGCACGAGATTGCTGCCGTGGTATCGCGCTGGACCGGCATTCCGGTCGCAAAGATGCTCGAGGAAGAAGCGGCCAAACTCTCTCGCATGGAAGAGGCACTCAAAGCAAGCATCATCGGCCAGGATATCGCCGTGAAGAAAGTGACCGATGCCGTGAAGCGCTCTCGCGTGGGCATCAGCGACCCGAATCGCCCGATAGGTTCATTCCTCTTCCTTGGGCCGACCGGCGTAGGGAAGACGGAGCTCTCCAAGAAACTTGCAGAGTTCATGTTCAATGATCCCGAGGCACTCGTCCGCGTCGACATGAGCGAATTCATGGAGAAGCATTCAGTCGCGAAACTCATCGGCGCACCGCCGGGCTATGTGGGATACGAGGAATCAGGTTCGCTCACGGAGCATATCCGCCATCGTCCATATGCCGTCGTGCTTTTCGATGAGATCGAGAAAGCGCATCCAGAAGTATTCAATATCCTGCTGCAAGTCCTTGACTCTGGTCATCTGACTGACGGCAAGGGCCGCAAGGTGAACTTCAAGAACACCATTATCGTGCTCACGAGCAACATCGGCGGCGAGTTCATCGACAAGCTTGCGCATATCGGTTTCGGCATTGCCGATGCCACGGATGCCAGCCGTTACGATGAGACCAAAGAGAAGGTGATGGGAGCTCTTCGAGAGCACTTCCGTCCAGAGTTCCTCAATCGTCTTGATGACATCATCATCTTCGATCCTCTCGCGAAGGAAGCGCTTGCGCGCATTATCGACACTCAGGTTGAGGAAGTCGTGAAGCGCCTTGCTCAGAAGCGCATCACGCTCGCAATAGAACCGGGCGTGCATGCATGGCTCGCAGAGAAGGGATATAACCCCGAGTATGGCGCCCGCCCGCTCCGTCGCGCTATCCAAGACACCATCCTCACGCCGCTTGCGTCCATGATGGTGGACCAAGGTCTTCTCGAGGGAGGTGCCGTCACTGTCTCCCTCAAGAGTAATGAGCTTCACTTTGAAGTGAAGAAGAGCGCTACGCGCGCCCGAAAGGTCACTCCAGTGATGGCGTAGTCTTCGCGCGCTCCATTGCGAAAATCGACCAATTCTGGTAAGTTTTATGCATGTCCCAAGTCCGCCTTATCAAATTGAAGTCGACGAAGTCTCCGCACGTCATCTGGACGCGTAAGAATAAGAAGACTGTCGAACGCAAAATCGAGGTCACAAAGTTTGACCCGACGCTCAGGAAGCGCGTCCTTTTCAAGGAAGCCAAGAAGTAAAAGAAAAACCGCCCGAAAGGGCGGTTTTCTTACTACCAAGTGAGGGAGAGAAATGAAATTGCCATTTCAATTTCCGAGCGAACGCAGGGAGGAAGATCACCTAAGTGATCTTATGCTCTCGAATAGGTGCCGATGAGCTCAGTTGTGGCGAGTGTGTGGCCCTGCATCTCTGCCTCAACCTCTTCTTTTGAAGCTCCTTCCTCAAGCTCGAGTTCGGTATCAAGCGCGTAGAGTTTAAATATATAGCGATGTGTCTTCGGTTCATGGTCAGGAGGCGGACACGGACCAGTGTAGTGCATATCGCCACGCGTATTCGCTCCAGGAGTGCCGATGGTTCCTCCTTCGGGGATACTGAGTGTTTCGGGTGGGATATTGAAGAGTATCCAATGGGTGAAGAGTCCTTCGGGCATGAGCGCCACAGGAACATCGGGATCATCCATGATGAGGGCAAGCGATTGTGTATGCTCTGGTATTTCGGAAATCGTGAGCGATGGTGATAGTCTCCTATCTCCATCGCATGTGTATGCTCTCGGAATGCGTTCCGCGGGTTCGAATGCTGAACTTTCAATCCTCATGGTTTAATTTTACCATTATCGAGCGTGTTATCTCTATGAAGCTAGTGCTATAGTTAAGTTATATCCATGGCAACGATACGCTCTCTCTCAGCTCGAGAAATACTCGATTCACGCGGCGCGCCGACCATTGAAATCGAGCTCCAGACCGCCCACGGAAGCGGTATCGCCTCAGTGCCCTCGGGCGCCAGTGTCGGCGCGCATGAGGCGCTCGAGCTGCGTGATGGCGACCTGAGCGTGTATGGCGGGCGAGGCGTCTCAAAAGCCATCGCAGGAGTGAATGAAGAGATTGCAGAAGCGCTGCTCGGCAAAGAATTCGATCAGCAATCGCTGGATGCGTTCCTCTCTGAACTTGATGGCACGCCCAATAAGAGTCGGCTTGGTGCAAATGCCATTCTCGGTGTATCTATCGCATTCGCGCGTGCAGCCGCCACAGAGGGCAGCATGCCGCTCTACGCGTATCTTGGCTCTTTGGATAATCGCCATTCTTTCACTCTTCCGCAGCCACTTTTCAATATACTGAATGGTGGCAAACATGCAGCGCACGGCATCGATATTCAAGAATCCATGCTTGCTCCAATTGGTTTTGAGACTATGCGGGAGAAGGTTGCTGTTGCGATGAGTTGTGTCGGCGCGCTCAGCTCGCTTTTGAAAGAAAAAGGATATGGCACCGATATGGGCGATGAAGGTGGATTTGCTCCTGCGCTCACGAGTAACGATGAGGCGCTCGACTTGCTCGTCGCGGCAATCGAGCAAACCGGGCACACCACTGAACAAATTAAGCTCGCTCTTGATGTTGCCGCAAGTAGTTTCTATACCGAAGGGAAGTATGTCCTCAAAGCTGGGGGAGAGAGGGTCATGACGAGGGATGAGATGCTTCGGTGGTACAGTCACACGGCACAGATGTACCCAGTTATTTCGATAGAAGACGGCTTTGCTGAAGATGACTGGGATGGATTCACTGCGCTTACGAAGGAGCTCAGTAATCAGCTCTTAATTGTAGGAGATGATCTGACCGTTACGAATGTCGGGCGTATTGCGACAGCGATAGAGAAGAAAGCCGCGAATGCCTGCATTATCAAACCAAACCAGATTGGCTCAATTACCGAAGCAATTAGGGCGGTACAGACGGCGCGCGCTGCTGGATGGAAGATATTCGCTTCGCACCGCTCGGGAGAGACGATGGATACGTTCATTGCGGATTTTTCGGTCGGACTCTCGTGCGACTATCTCAAGGCAGGAGCACCGACGAAAAAAGAGCGTATGGTGAAGTATACTCGGCTTATGGAGATTGAAGAGGAACTGCATCTCGTATGAGCCCCGTTAGAAATTTCGGATTTGGAAACGGCGGTATAGTAATAGTGTGTATATGAAATCTGCCAATTCTATTTCTAACGGGGTGAGCTCACGTGCACAGATTGTTGCGACGATAGGTCCCGCAAGTGGGCAGGCGGATATGCTGAAGACTATGGTCGAGCGGCAGATGGATGTCGCACGATTTAACTTCGAATGGTTCGTGCCGGAACGGGCGTTGGAGCGGGAGCGCATTATCCTCGTCCGCGCCGCAGCAGCGGCGGCTGGCCGTACTATCCCTATCATTGCTGATTTGCCTGGGCCGCGCGTACAGCTTGCCGAGGGTCATACCTATGACCGTACGCGCCCATTCTCCATCTCAGAATTGGATGAAACGATGGTGCGTTTCTGTATCGACGAGAACGTGGAGTATATCGCGCTTTCTTTTGTCGGAGCTGCAGATGATGTCGCACACTATCGAGAACTCGTACGGAAATATAACGGCTCGCAAAAGCTTATTGCGAAAATCGAACGCAAGGCAGCCGTCGATGCAATCGATAGTATCATCGATGCGGCTGATGCAATCATGGTAGCTCGTGGAGATTTGGGAAAGGAAATATCGCTCGAAGAAATTCCGTTCGTACAGAAAATGATTGTTGCCAAGGCGAATGCAGCAGAGAAGCCGGTCATCGTCGCGACGCAGATGCTTCTTTCTATGACGGAACACTCAGAACCCACCCGAGCCGAGGTAACTGATGTAGAAGAAGCCATCCTGCAGGGAGCCGATGCTGTCATGCTGTCAGAGGAAACAGCTTCGGGCCAGTATCCGGTCGAAGCGGTAGCTATGATGGAGCGCATCATCACCGCTGCAGAACAGCATCAGGGCGAGCGCGTCCTTCATTTGCTATGACCCTACCCGGTACTCTTATCATCGCTCGGCACCACGAGTCAGAGTGGAACAAAAAAGGTATGTGGACCGGTACGCGCGATGTGCACCTCACTCAATATGGATTTGAGAAATCGAATGAAATGGGAAGCCTTCTGAAAGATATGCGTATTGATAACGCCTTCGCTTCCATGCAAGTGCGTTCGATAGAGACTCTTTCCTGCATGCTAAACACGCTCGGCATGTATCATGTGCCGGCACAGTACGTGCACGCACTCGATGAACGCGATTACGGAGACTATACGGGCAAAAATAAATGGGATATGAAAGAGGCCATAGGGGAAGAAGCTTTTGACCATATGCGTCGTGATTGGAATTATCCGATACCAAACGGTGAGACACTGGAGATGGTCTATAATCGGGTCGTGCCTTTTTATGAAGAAGTCGTCCTGCCGCTCTTGGTCGATGGCCGCAATGTACTCATTGTTTCCCATGGAAATGCGCTCCGGGCGCTCACTATCTATCTGGAGTCAGTACCAACCGAGAAGGCGTGTGACGTAGAAATGCTGTTTGGCGCAGTGGTGCTATACCAGGTTGATAGCGAAGGGAGAATGGTGCAAAAAGACGTCAGAACAGTAAGCTCAGAGGTCCCGGCATAAGCCGGTTGTCGTTATTCCCAGTTGCATTTAAATATATAGATATGCTAATATATGCATATGTCAGAGCTGTGTAACGACATCGAAAAGCTAGGGAAGGGTATCGGCAATGCGAACCGCTACCGTATTTTAGAATCCTTGATGAAGGGTCCTCGTACGGTGAACGATATTGCACATGCCGTGCATCTTTCACAGCCTGCCGTGTCGCAGAATCTGAAAGTGCTGAAGGCTTCCGACCTTGTGATGGATGAACGTAACGGCCAAGAGATCTACTACACCATTAACGTGCAGCATATGGCATCGTTACTTCAGAAACTCGCACTCGGACTTAAAAAGAGTGAATCTCATTAACATCTTATTTAATTACTATGACCTACGATACAATTCCAACAGCAGATATCCTCGCTCGCACCATCGCAGCTCTCAAAGAGCGCGGCGTTGAGGCGATTGTTGTCGAAAATAGCGCAGAAGCGCTTGCAAAAGTAAAAGAACTTATCCCTGCCGGTGTATCTTTGAATAATGGTTCATCGCGGACACTCGAGCAGATTGGATTCGTTGACTACCTTAAGGCAGGACAGCATGGTTGGAACAATCTTCACGATGCAATTCTCGCTGAGACGGATCCAGTAAAACAGGAGGAACTTAGGAAGCAGTCAGTGCTCTCGGAGTATTACGTAAGCAGCGTACACGCCATCGCCGAGACGGGAGAAATGGTCGTCGCGTCGGCATCCGGCAGCCAGCTCCCGCACCTGACCTTCACTTCGCAGCACCTGGTGCTTGTCGCAGGAACTCAGAAAATTGTGCCGACGCTCGATGACGCGTTCGCACGCTTGAAAGACTATGTGTTCCCGCTCGAAGACGCACGTATGAAGAGCGTCGGGTATCCGGGAAGCCTCATGGCCAAGATACTCGTCATGGCACACGAGCTCCCGATGATGGGTCGCACCGTGAAGCTCATCCTGGTCAACGAGAAACTTGGTTTCTAGCTAGCAAAGCGAAAAACGCGCCGCTCCTCTGGAGTGGCGCGTTTTTCGCTTAGGATAGGTGTTCTATTCGCTGTTGTAATTTCTCGTTGAGCTTAATGAAATCCTCCTGAGTTATTTTTGGATGACTCCATCCTTCAATAGTTATGCCATCACCGCTTCGTCGTGGAATAACGTGGAAGTGTGTGTGGATGATGTATTGCCCAGCATCCAACCCGTTATTGAGAAGAACATTATAGCCTCCGTGATCAATAGTAAGAGCGTGTCCTATCTTCTTGATAGAGGAGAGAATATCGCTCAAGACCTCCTTCGGTACTTCAGAAAGATTGGAATATCTCTTTTTAGGAATCACCAGAATATGCCCATCTTCATTTCCAGGAATATCAAGGGACATGAATGCAATCGAATGCGGCGTCTCGTCGAGCGTGATGAAAGGGAATCCGTTCCGGTGCGTAATCCGACCCGCGACGAAATCGCTGAAAAGATAGAAACGTTCGGAGACATTTTTAAACAAGACAGGGATCTCCTCAAAGATTTCCTTCACGGTGCGCTCGACCTTCTCTTCTACTGCTAAGCGATCGGTCTGATAGACAAGTACCTCATCTTCTTCTATGTCTTTGACAGAAGTCTCCTCACCCAAAACGAGTTCATTGAAGAGTATAGCGTAGGAGTAATTAAATTCTGATTTGATATAGTCGATATGGTCTTGTGCCATGCCAACAATCACGTCGTAGTGTTCGAGTATTTCTCGCGTCAATCGTCTTTGCTCGTGTCCTTGAGCATCGATGTTGAGTTCGCGCAGCGTTTCGAGCGTTTTAGGATCAATGGTTTGTGGCGCGGCAATAATGCCAGCAGAGCCGACAGTCCAATCAGTAATTCCATTGTCGGCCAGATATTTCTTGAAACTCAGTTCCGCGGACAAGCTTCTGAAAATGTTTCCTGTACAAACAAAGAGGATACTTTTTTGCTCGATCATTTTCTAATTATACAGTACTTACATTTGCAGGTCTTGCGGGACGAGATTTGACTGCATCTGACTGCGGACTTAACTAGCGCTATACTGGACTGATGCCTTTGTCGCTGTATTTTTCAATGCGCCAATTTCAAGCTATTGCAGACATTATTTCTCGAAATGTCCTTCTCCTTATTAATGGAATTATTCTTTCCGTCGTCATTCTTCTCACTATTTTTGGCGGCACTCAAGAAGGGCTCTTTCTTGGAGGAATCACTGTTTTAAATATCATCATTGGTTGTGTTCAGGAAATCAGTTCGTGGGTAACGCTCGAGAAGCTGCAATTACTCGCAGTCCCGAAAGTAGTCAGAATAAACACTGACAACACTGAGACAGTCATTCTTGTAGATGACATAAAGGCGAAGGACCGTATTAAGCTCAAAACGGGAGATCAGATTCCTTGTGATGGAATGCTGCTCACCTCGCACGGATTTGAGGTAAATGAAGCGCTTATTACCGGCGAATCGGCTGAATATTTAAAGAAGCCTGGCGATAGCATATCTGCGGGTAGCATCATCACAGCTGGAGCCGGTATCTTACAGGTGGAAAAGATATTCGCCGAAAGCAGGATTGCGCTCATGACCAAAAGCGTCAAAAAGTACTCTCTCATCCAGAGTCCTATCCAATACTCACTCAATACTGTCATTAAATACATAGGCTACGTGCTGCTGCTCATTATTCTTTTTGTCGGAGGGCGTGGGTTACTGATTCACGAATCAACGATAGATATCATTCAAAGTATAGGTGCGCTTACAAGCCTCCTTCTTCCACAGGGCATGGTGCTGGTCGTCACACTTCTTTTCTCATATGGCGCATCCCACTTGTATCGCAAGAATGTGTTGCTCCAGGAGGTAAATGCTACAGAGAAACTTGGAAGAATCAAAAATCTCTGCATGGATAAAACCGGTACGCTGACAGGCAACGAGCTTATTGTTGAGCAAGTGCATTATGCAGCGGGCGTGGATGAGGTCTACAGTGAGGAGTCTATCGCTGCATATATTAAGATTACCGGAGATTCGTCTCAGACCATTGCTGCGCTTAAGAAAAGATACTCGAGCGAGTATTTGGGCACCATCATAGATGATCTCACGTTCTCCTCGTCGCGCCAATTCGGCGCGGTACATATTACCGATAAGCTCGGAGAGCGTGTCGTACTGGCGGGCGCGCCGGATATATTCTTGCCTCATCTTAAAACTGAGCAAGATAAGGCATGGGTGCAGCACTATATAGACACTGAAGCGAAAATTGGTAAGCGACTTATTTGTTTTGTACAATCCAACATAAATGAATTGCCGCATGATTTTTCCGGCATCACACTCACGGCTCTCTCACTCATAGTTATTAATGACAATCTTCGCGAAGGAGTTATCGAGGCAGTACAATTTTTCCAAGCGAGAGGCGTCACCATCAGGATTATCTCCGGAGACAATGCCGAGACCGTGCGGTCTGTGGCCATTGCTGCTGGTGTAGAAAATCCTCATGCGGTTATAACGGGTAATGAACTTGAGACATGGAGCGATGCAGATTTTCTGGAGAAGACCCCTACCTATACTATCTTCGCGAGAATAAAACCTGAACAAAAAGAGAGAATAATTGAGGCGCTCAAAGAAGATGGTTTTACCGCTATGATTGGGGACGGTGCAAACGACGCTCTCGCTATTAAGAAGGCTGATCTCGGTATCGCTATGTTTGATGGAGCGCAGGCAACGCGGCAGATTGCTTCAGTTGTGTTGGTGAAGAATAGCTTTATCGACTTGCCGAATGGCGTGAGGCTTGCTGATAGCATCATCCAAAATATCGAAATATGCGCGAGCATTTTCTTCAACGAAGTATTCCTCGGTTTTCTCTTTTTCATATTGCTGACTCTTTTCGGTTACTCGTTCCCATTCACTCCGCTCAACATCGCGTTTCTTACCTACTTCACCATAGGTCTTCCATGCTCGCTCATTTTCTACTGGGTTATACGTCCGGTACACGAGCAGGTTCCGAAGTCGGAAGATTCTTTCTTGAAGCGAGTGATTCCTTTCGCTCTCACGTCGGCCATTCCTCAGGCGCTCGTTACTACCATTGCGTTCTATAGCAGTCTTGAGTATATAAAAATCCATGCACCGACAAGCGTCGTCGTACTCTCATTCATCATTGTCGGCGTTATATTCTTCATGTGCGCACCGAGCGTCTACAGCGGCCCAACACTGAGAACTCAGAAAAGACAATTCTATCTCCTTGTACTCGTCGAAGTCATCTCTGTGGTGGTGCTCATTAACATCCCGCTTATAGCTTCTTTCTATAATCTTACCGTTCCGTCACTGCACAGTGTCATAGAGCTCGTGCCTCTCATCAGCCTTTACGCGGTTGTTCAGTATGGCATCGCAGGGTGGTTCCGAAAGAAGAAAGGGCAGTTTGCCTTCTAATATTCGGATGCATCAGCGGCCCGTCTATCAGGAATGGTAAATGGAACACCCAAAGTGTTATGAGTCTTCACGCTTTCTGACGACCCTGAGAGCACTGAATCTTGTTTGGCGGGCCCACCAGGAATCGGACCTGGACTGTCGGTTTTGGAGACCGATGTACTACCACTATACGATGGACCCGAAGTGAGGCAATGCGAATGAGTGTTCTCAATCATTCGCATTTGCCGAACGAGGGTTCATATCAGTGCAATCAACTGATATGGCCCGAAGGGGAGAGTAATCTCCCGAGAACAAGGGTTCATACGCCTACGTATGGACCCGTATGGCAACGATAGCAGATAAGGCACTGGGGGAAAAGCCATAGACCGGCATGCGGACGCGGTATGATATATTCATGCGTTTCCGCACACCTCTCTTTGCTCTAGCATTTACCCTTGTCTCGTTCGCACTGCCGTATGCGGCGCACGCGTCGATACCGTTCTTTGGGCCTATTGTTCCCAATTCTTCGACCTGTGCTGCGGGATGGGGAATGGTGATACTCGTCATCAACAACCTCATCAGCTTCCTTATCACCATCGCAATCGTCTTTGTCGCGCCGCTTATGATTGCGTATGCTGGATTCCTTTTCGTAGTGAATCCGGTAAATTCGGGTGGCATCAGCAAGGCCAAAGGCATTCTGCTCAATACCATCATCGGCATCGTGATTGCGCTCGCCGGTTACCTTATCGTCGATGCTCTTATGGCGGCGCTGTATAACCCGAACGCGGGTGCAGGTGGGTGGGCGCAAATTATTAACTGGAATGGCGACCAATGTCTTCCTCAGGCAGGGACCGAAGCTGGTGCAGGACTGACGCCGGGTGTGTCTCCACCAAGTATTACTCCCGGAGGATTTCAACCCGGCAAAGCCCCGGGGCCTTGTGCAAGCAATAACACCGCGTGTAGCACAAGTGCAATACAACAAGGTGCACAAGCACTCAATATGAAACTCAGTGCTGCTCAGGCGGCCGCTCTGTCTTGTATTGCGATGACCGAGAGTACTGGAAATCCAGCTACTCCTAATAGCTCCACAGGTGCTTGTGGTACGTTCCAAATCACAACGAAACCTGGGAACTGGTCGATTCCTAGTTTGCATCAAGGTTCATGTAGTACATCGAGTTCCTGCAATGATGCCCAGTGTAATCTGCAAACGGCCTTGCTGCTCTACAATCAACGCGGCTACCAGCCATGGACAGGGAAGAATCCTGACGGAACTTATTGGAATCCAAACGCTGTAGCTTGTGTCCAACAGTATGGTACCTAACAAAATGATATGAACAAAATTTGGTTTATAGGTACAGGAGCTATTGTAGCCGCAGGTCTTTTCGTGCTTGCCTATTGGTTCACGAGTCCGCCGCCGCCGCCCACAACAAATACTCCCAATACTCCAAATATTTCTACCTCAAATACTTCGACGGTACAGCCGGGACTGGATACCGGATTACCCATCAGTTCAGGAGGAGGTCAAACTGCTGTCGCAACTTCTTCTGCTCAGGACACAGCTATGTCTGTCGCGGGTGCGAACGGTGTTTTCGTCCGAGTGACTAATTTTCTGAAAGACCCCGCTACCGTTCAAGACCCGATTAATGCCGGCCTATATTATCTTGGATACCATATAAATGAAGGTTTTCCCGATGCAACTGCAACTGCTAATCCGCCGTACATTATCGAATACATAAGTGCAACACAATATTTCAGTATTGCGTTGTTGCAAGAACCGATAGGGACAGTGCGAGCAGTAGCAGAGCAATATCTTATCGAGCATCTCGGTATAACTCAGTCCCAAATGTGTCAACTTAATTACACGTTGAGTGTACCGAATAGCGTCAATTCACAGTATGCTGGGAAAGATCTTGGATTTAGTTTCTGTCCTGGAGCGACGGTGTTGCCGCAGTAGTTTGCTCATCATGAAGCTTGCGGAGCCAGGCTTTCTGGCGACGCGCATATTGCCATAGTTTGGCGGAGAGTATGGGGAGCAGAGACTCCTCAGTGCGCTCGTCGCGCAGATATTCGCCCACGATTTTATATTCGAGACCGAGTTCGTTGAGGCGCGCGTCCCCGACCTCTTCGCGTACGCGCCGAACTTCGTCGGTTAGTCCGCGAAGAAAGGCGTTCTCGAGCCGCACATCAATGCGCGTGCGTAGTTCTTCTCGTGGTGGGTCGATAACTATCCACTCAACCTCGTATCGTTTGGGAAAGTCAGACTTTCCCAAACCCTGGGAAAGTCTGACTTTCCCAGGACGAGTAGGGACATGTCCGAGGGAGGCAATGATCTCAAGCGCGCGGACGAGGCGGCGACGATTTTTCGGATCGAGTTCATCTGCGCGGCGCGGGTCCGATGCACGAACTCTCGCATACAGTTCTTCATCAGTGAGTTTCTCTAATTCTTTGCGTAGCTTGGGATTCATATCCGTGCCCATAGGCAGACCGTTCAGTAACGCATCAAAATAAAAATGAGTGCCGCCGGCCAGTATCGGCAACTTTCCGCGCGCGTGTATATCGGCAATCAGACGCGTCGCATCTTGTACGAAATCGCCTGCGGAATACGGCTCCAAAGGTGAGCGGATGTCGATGAGGTGGTGCGGGACGCCCTGCATTTCGCTCGCGAATATCTTCTCGGTGCCGATGTCGAGTCCGCGGTATACCTGGCGTGAGTCGACGGAAATGACCTCGCCACCGCGCTCTTGTGCCTCGGCCACCGCACGGGAAGATTTACCTGAGGCGGTCGGCCCAGCGATGAGCAGGATTTGTGTTGGCATCACTCGCGATGGTATCATAGCTCTCTCCTAACCTACACAACGTATGCCCGGTAGGTCAAAATGGCATCGTGCTTTTGCTCTCCTGTCGCGTATATGAGTTTAGGTGGAACAAGTATATGATGGAAGATATTATTCGAACGGCTAGCACAAAGAAGAGCTATGCCATTTAGTCCTAACCGGGTATGAAAGACACAAAAAGCAACTACTGTGAGAACTGCGGTGAATTCCACGATTTCGTACACGACCATGTTTCTCTCGTGAAAGTGGGCGAGCCAGTGCCGGATTTCCAATTTGAGGTGTTCCATGAGGAAGCCATCAAAACCATGAGCTTGTCGCAGCTTCGCGGCAAGTGGGGCATTCTCGTATTCTATCCTGCCGATTTCACGTTCGTCTGTCCGACTGAGCTCGAGGAGTTCGCCAAACTCTATCCGAAGTTCCAAGCGATAAATGCCGAGGTCATCTCCGTTTCCGTAGACACGGTCTTCGCACACAAGGCATGGCACGACACTTCAGCAGCTATTAAGCAGATTACCTATCCCATGGCCGCCGACCCGTCAGGGAAGCTTGCAGAGGCGTTTGGCGTGCTTATAGAAGGGAATGGACCAGAGCTCACTCCCGACGAAGGTCTCGCCATGCGCGGCACGTTCATTATCGATCCGACCGGTACGCTCCGCGCGATGGAGATCAACGACAACTCAATGGGCCGCAAGGCTGCAGAGACATTGCGCAAACTCCAGGCCGCGCAATACGTCGAGACGCATAAGGGCCAAGTGTGTCCTGCATCATGGGAACCGGGCAGCGATACGCTTGAACCGGGACTCGATTTGGTTGGTAAAATCTAGAGAACCCGTCCAGAATCCCCAGCTACTTCGTTACGGGCCCCATTGATTTCTTCCGTCGTACGGCAGTACGCCTCCAGAAATCAATTTCCCGTGCCTAGTACCTGGCGATTCCTGACTAGGGTTCAGGAAAACAAAAACCGCCGACGAACCAAACCGTCGGGCGGTTTTTGTTCGTGAGCGGTTGGCGGTCAGACGCGCGTTTCCTCGTTCCCGTCCGCTGCGATCTCGTCAGCGATGTCGAGTATTTTGGTGTGCAGTTTGACTGGGCAGGTCTTGAAGATTGCCACCTCGTCCTGCTTCGTTCGTATTGCCACCAAAACCAATGTGGCTGAGACACCTAGGATGTAGAAGAAACCATCCCCTCTGTATGCCTGGTAGTGCGCGAAGCCCAGGCATTCTGCGATTACGATGTTGGAATCGTTCGGATCTCGAAGGCGATAACGCTTCGTGACTTGTTCCAGTGTACCGTGCGCTGGCATGACAATCCTCGTGTGGTTGAAGACAATATCGTCTGGCATAGCTATACCACGATGTATGAAATGGCGCAAAATATGGTACTCTGCAATTTATTGCCGGAGTGGCGAAATGGTATACGCAAGGGATTCAAAACCCCTCGTCGAAAGACATGAGAGTTCAAGTCTCTCCTCCGGCACCAAATTAAAAAACCGCAGAAATGCGGTTTTTTCATTTTGTGCCGAGGGAGTATGACGCCTGCGCGTCATACGTGAGAGACTTGAAGGGCACAGGCATATCGCGTAACGATGCTGAGCCGGCGCCGAGAACGCTTAGCGAAATGCGAATACATGGAGCATTTTGGTTAGCAATTCGTGGCCTAGCTCTCCTCCGGCGCATCGGCCCTCTAGTTTTTGACTCAATTGTCTGGATGTGGGACATTATCCCTGTCACGGGATGATAAACCCTCTGACCTTGGTGGAATAGCACCACCAAGCACCGAACTTTCAAGGAGACAAAATGTACTGGGCATGGGTATTCTTGTTTGCCGCTAATCCGGCTTTTCTCCTTCTAGGTATGTGTGACGTGCTTGGTGGAGAAGCGAAACGGGCTGCAGATGATGTGGCTAATATGTACGGCGCCATACTCATCGTTGCGATTATTGTGGCAATTGTCGTTGGCGCAGGCTTTCTGATCTTTAGATAGGGGCTCGGCAGTCAGTTCAAGACTGTCGAGTAATTCAGTAAGAGCCCATTGCAGAACACTTTTTCTGCGTGGGCTTTCACTTTTCAAGATATTTTTCAACAAGAATGAACATGCTATAATTTTTTCAATGAAAGATGATGCGGCGTATGTCCCGACGAAATATGATTCTGTTTTTTGGATTGACGTCGGGCGCATTGTGCCGAATCCCTATCAGCCGCGAAAAGAGTTCAGCGAAGAGGGTCTGAAATCGCTCGCAGAGAGTATTCGCCAGTACGGCGTCCTGCAGCCTTTGGTAGTCAGCCGTACGGAAGTGGAGAAAGCAGATGGAAGCGGTCTGGAGAGTCTTTATGAACTCGTCGCAGGCGAGCGCCGACTTCGTGCGAGCAAGCTTGCCGGCCTCAAGCAAGTGCCGGTCGTTATCCGCCAAGGAGACAGCAATCTCACGAAACTCGAATTGGCTATCATCGAGAATCTCCAGCGCGAAGATCTCAACGCTATTGATCGCGCAAAGGCGCTTCAGAAACTCATCGATGAGTTCGGCATCTCTCACGCCGAGTGCGCTGCAAAAATCGGCAAAAGCCGCGAGTATGTTTCGAACAGTCTCCGTCTCCTCTCGCTCCCGCAGCATATGCAGGACGCAATCGTGGCACGAGAAATCAGCGAGGGTCATGCCCGACCTCTGATGTCGCTCAATGACCGCCCCGAGGAGCGCGAGACGCTTTTCAAAGAAATAATTCTCAAGCGATTGCCGGTCCGACAAGCTGAACGAATAGCTCGTTCTATCGCGCAGGAGCGTGTGCACAAGCATCACCGGAAATCACTCGAGATGGTAGAGCTTGAGAAATCGCTCACCGAGACACTTGGTACACGAGTCATCATCGAGACCAATGCCGAGGGCGGCCGATTACTCATCGAGTTCTTCTCTCCAGACGACCTGCAGCAACTTGTCGATGTCCTCGCAGTTGAGCACGCATCTTCACTGCAGGTAGAAGGGGTGGTGATAACATCACCAGTCATCTTCGCGAATACTACCCAGCTTTCGGATGACCCGATACCGGCAGCAGCGCCTGAAGAACGCGATGCGGACGATGAACTATATTCAGTGAGCGGCTTCGCTGTCTGAAGCCATCCAATACTCTCATCTGCTTCGTTACGGGTCCCGTTGATTTCCTTCATCGTACCCAAAGTACGCCTCCGTAAATCAACTTCCCGTGCCTCGCATCTGATGACTCTTGAACGGCTTCAGCTAACTTTTATCTTTGTGCATACGCCGCACATGGCGTCGCGATGGTGGCGTTGGTTCAGTCATGCCGAGTGCATTTCTGATATGCCGCCGTGCAAGCGATGTCCGCACGATTTCAAGCCACTTTGCTGATGGGTGCGCTGAATCTTTTCGTATAATCTCGACAACGTCGCCGTTGCCTAGATTTGTCTCAAATGACACGAGTTTGCCATTTACTTTTGCGCCCTGCAAATGGTCGCCAAGATCGCTGTGTATCGCATAGGCGAAGTCGATTGGCGTTGAAGTAGCGGGGAGATCGATAACGTCGCCTTGTGGCGTAAATACGAATACACGATGCGAGAAGAAATCCTCTTTCAATCCTTCCACGAATTCTTCAGAGCCGCCAATATCCGCGTGGGCTTCAGCAAGTTCAGCGAGCCAGAGCGGAACGGTTGTTTTGCCCCTAGTCTCATCGTTGTCCTTTGTTACTTTCATGAGTGATGGGATAAGTGAGCGCCACGAAAATGAGAGGGCCGAGAACCTGCTCTTCTGGATTCCCTTATCAAGCTTCTCGATATTTTTTCCTAGCTGCTTGTAGGACATGTGCGAGGCAATACCGAATTGAGCATGGCGATGCATCTCCTCGTCGCGGATTTGTATCTCGACGATGCCTGCTTCCGGTGTGACGACAGTCGTGTGGAGGGACTGGTAGCCGTTCGGTTTAGGGAATGCGATGTAATCCTTAAACTCTCCCGGAAGCGGGCGGTAGAGAGAATGGACGATGCCAAGCGTCGTATAACAATCTTCAACCGTAGGCACGATGATGCGTAGTGCAGCGATATCATGGATGAGACTTATGTCGTCATTTTTGCGCTGGAGTTTTTTATGCAAACTCCAAAGCCCTTTCATGCGAATATCGGTGCGGAAAGTCGTCAGTCCTTTCTTAGCGAGCTCTTGCTTCAATGTCTTCTGCACCTGCGCTAGCCCATCTTCGGTTTCTTTTGTTTTCAGTTTTCGCACTTCAGCAGTGTGCTGTGCAGCATCTGGGTCGACATAGGGAAACGCCAAGTCTTCAAGAGTGCGTTTCATTCTGCCCATGCCAAGACGGTCAGCGATAGGTGCATAGATTTCAAGGGTCTCGAGCGCGATGCGGCGACGTTTGTTTTCTGGCACATGTTCGAGCGTCTGCATGTTGTGGAAGCGGTCAGCAAGCTTTACGATGAGTACCCGAATATCGCTCGCCGTGGCGACGAGCAGTCGGCGCAAGCTCTCCGCATGGCGCTCGGCACCGCGGTATTTATGCGTGCCGAGCTTGGTGACACCGTCGACAATGAAAAGTATTTCCTTGCCGAATTCTTTCTCTATCTCTTCTCTTGATATACGTCCATCCTCAATGGCATCGTGGAGTAGTCCAGCAGCGATTGTCGTCGCATCCATGCCGTATTCAGCAAGAACTTTTGCGGTTGCCGCGGCATGGACGAAGTAGGGCTCGCCCGAGTATCGGGTCTGTCCCTCGTGTGCTTTCTTTGAAAGTTCGTAAGCTTTTTCGACAAGAGCAACATCCTCCTTCGAGGCTGCAGTCATCGCGCCAACGATATCTTTCACGGGCGTCATAGGTGTGTACTATACACCTACTCTCTTATTTTTGTATGTTGATTATGCCAAATACTCAGCTGCTTCTGCGGGGGTTAGTGCATCCGACTTTACTGAATCAGGGAGATAGATGCGACGCAATCCTTTCTTCAAAAAGAGCCCCTGCTTTGATTTGTAGAGTACGAGATTTTTCCCCGTGCGTGGATGCTTGCCAATCTCTTTCACGATGTCGACGCCGCGCGGCGGCTTCTTCGGTTCGGCAAGAAGCGCGAGCGCTGCGTCGAGTGTGATGGTATATGGATCGCCGACAGCTACTTTGAGCGAGCGGAATTCTCCATCACTTCCGACATACGGTCCGAAACGTCCGGTCGATGCGAACACTGCTTTACCAGTGGAGGGGTGCATACCAAGCTCTCGCGGGAGCGAGAGATACCGAAGCGCATCAGCGAGTGTGATGGTGGCGAGATCGGTGCCAGCTGGAATGCTTGCGCGCTTGCCAGCTTTCTTCGGGCGACCTTTTGTCTTCTTTGCAGCTTTCTTCGCCGGCTTCTTCCTTTTCCCTTTCACGTCCACAATCTGCTCGACAGGGATTTCGATTTCTACAGTCGGTTCCTCTGGCAGGGACATCTCGACGTAGGGGCCGAACCGTCCGGTCTTTATGAAAATCGGCGCTCCGGTCACTGGGTCGTACCCGATAGGCTCATCGTCTTTGAGTTCGACACCTTCTTCGGTGCGTGCGCCCATACAGTCGGGATAACGTTTACAGCTCATGAAAACGCCGCCGCGGCCGAGCTTAAATTCCATCGGACTGCCGCATATTGTACAAGGGAATTCTGCTGGTGCATCGCCGAGACCAGTCGCTTTTGGAAGCTTGTCTTTGGCACGCACCGCTTTCTCAAACGGGCCATAGAATTCTGTAAGCGTTTCGGTATAGCCGCGTTCACCACGTGCTATTTCGTCGAGTTCATTCTCCATTTCTGCGGTAAATGAGTCGCTGATGTACTCAGGGAAATGCTGTTCAAGCCATCCAGACACAACCATGCCAGTGGCGGTTGGCTTGAGTGCTCGTGCAAGTTTCTCTACATAACCTCGATCTTGGATGGTCTTCATGATAGACGCATAGGTCGATGGTCGGCCGATGCCGCGCTTCTCAAGTTCTTTGATGAGTCCTGCTTCTGTGTAGCGATTCGGCGGTTCGGTCTGCTTCTCGTCGGCGCCAAGCGAAAGCAAGGTGAGAGGGTCGCCGCTTGCGAGTTTAGGAAGTTCGACATCTTCGCCGCGCGCTTTCGTATCGAGTGCGAGCCATCCGGGGAAGAGCATGCGCGAGCCATTGGCGGTGAAGAGAGGAATGTTCGCATCTGCTTTTGCAGAGACGGTCGTGCGCATAATCTTCGCACTTGCCATTTGCGATGCGAGCGTGCGCGTGCGGATGAGGTCATAAAGTTGTTCCTCGTCAGGCGTGTTGCCGGCGCGTGCTCGACTGGGTTCCGTAGGGCGCACAGCTTCGTGTGCTTCTTGCGCATTCTTGCTCGTGGTCTTGTAAGCGCGCACCATGAGATAGTCCTTTCCGAACGTGCTTTCTATCACACTCGCCATTTTCGCTACAGCTTCTGCGCCGAGGTTCACTGAGTCGGTTCGCATATAGGTGATATGGCCGGCCTCATAGAGTTTCTGTGCGGCGCGCATAGCACGAGACGGAGCAAATCCGAGCCGGGTCGAAGCAGCCTGTTGCAATGTAGATGTAGTGAATGGTGGACGAGGATTGCGTTCCTCAGCTTTCTCAACGACGGCAGCGACGCTCCAAGCGGCACTTCTGCCGGCCTGCACGATACGGTCTGCCTCCTCCTTTGTTGCAGGCTGTTCCGTGCACGTGGTCGCGATGTCGCCCGACTTTGATTTGAAGAGTGCGTTCAGTACAAAATAGGTGACGGGAATGAATGAAGTTATTTCGCGCTCGCGTTCCGCGAGGATGCGCAATGCTGGCGACTGCACCCGCCCGGCAGAAAGTCCGTACCGTACTTTCTTCCAAATAAGACCCGAGAGGTCGTAACCGACGATGCGGTCGAGAACGCGCCGCGCTTCTTGTGCGCGACGCAAATGCTCATCAATGGCGCGTGGGTGCGCCAAAGCCTCCTCGATAGCCGCTTTCGTAATCTCATGGAAGACGACGCGCTGCGGTTTTTTGAGCCCGGCAACCTCTTTAATGTGCCAGGCGATTGCTTCTCCTTCGCGGTCAGGGTCGGTTGCGAGATAGATCTCGCTGGCCTTTGCTGCGGCGCGTTCTATCTTCTCGATGACCTCGCGTTTCTCAGCAGGAATCACATAGTGGGGGATAAAGCCACCTTCGATATCAACGGCATCTTTGTTCGATTTAGGGAGATCGCGGACGTGGCCGACCGAAGCAAGAACCGTATAGTCCTTGCCGAGATATCCTTGGATAGTGCGCGCCTTGGTCGGCGACTCCACGATAAGTAATCGGTTACCCATCCTTCACTCTTAGCGCGTATACCTATATATGGTCAAGTCCTGCTATGCGACTTCGGCGCGTATGGGATGGTGATCTGAACCAATACTGTCGGGAAGAACCTCTGCTTTTTTTATCGAAAATGTGTGCGAGACGAGGATATGATCGAGTTGGGAACGCGAGAGAGAATGTGTGGTGGTACCGCGGAGCGGGTTGGCGAGCGAGTGCTCGACGAACCGTTGTTCAATATGCATGCGCTCACGTTTGTATCGCAGGGCGTCTCCTATCTTTCCGCCCATAAGCCAATTGAGGACAGATATGTGAGGCATCTCAAGAATATTGAAATCACCGCACACTATGGTCGGACGCGTGGTGTCATGCCCGACCATTGCCTGCTCAAATTCTTTGAGTCGCTGGGCAGGATAGGTAAGAGCGAGATGGAGATTAAAAACGCGAAGCGTAGTGTCGTGGACTGCAATATCGACATAGAGGCCTCCGCGACTACGCATTGGAGAAAAATGGAACGGCCGCATCAGAAAGACGAACAGACGCGTCAAAAGCGGAAGCTCTGACCAATAGTCCTTAAAAGGTATATCGCTCTGTGCCGTGATTGGATGCCTTGAAAGAATGACATTGAACATCGGCACGATGGCGGAGGGAAATACTTTTTCTGTATCTATGCGAAAGGCGATCGAGTAGGGAAGTGTTTTCAGTTGCGTAAGGAGTGGTTCGGGCACCTCTTGTAAGCAGAAAATATCGAAATCGGTATGAGAAATGAACTCGAACGCGCGTTCGAGTTCCCGATTCCGATACAACATGTTCCAAGAGTAAATAGTCATGATCGATGCCACGCGCCAAACTCTTCTTTGATGAGTCCGCGAAGCTCGAGTGCAACGAGTGCGGTCAATACGTCGCCCGCATTCTCTGTATTCCCGCGAAGGATTTCATCACGCGTCTTCGGCTCTTCCAGCATACGCCAAATTGAAAGTTCAGCATCTTCGAGATCATTTGGTGGTTCGCCGCGCGTGGCTGATCCGCCAGCTGGCGGACGCGGCGCTATTTTGAGCGCTTCAAGAATATGTATCGGCTCGGTAACGAGCGCCGCCCCGAGTCGGATGAACAAATGTGGACCGAACGCATGCGCATCGCCTATCCGGTGCGGGATACAGAGCAGTTCTCGGTTATAATCCGCCGTCAATCGCGCGGTGATGAGCGTGCCGGATTTCTGTCCTGCCTCGACAATGAGCACTGCATCGCTTAGACCGACCATCAGCCGATTTCGGGAGGGAAATTCTGCCAGCCACGGTTTGTGCATCGGCTCCTGTTCAGAAAGCAGTGCGCCGCCTGCCGCGAGGATATCTTTCGCGAGACCAAAATTCGTGCGCGGGCTGATGACCGAGTCATCAAGTCCCGATCCGGGAATGGCGATGGTGTGGAGCCCGGCTCGGAGTGCTGCTTTGTGCGCACAAGCATCGGTGCCGAGTGCGAGACCACTCACGATGGATATGGGATACCTGGCGAGGCCGGCAATGAGATTCTCACACGCTTCTTGTCCGTACCGCGACAGTGCTCGTGAACCCACGACTGTCAGTAGTTTTGTTTCTGGTGGCGGTAGTGTCCCGCGGATCCACAGTCGTTTCGGCAACTGTGGAATTTCTGAGAGTTGAGCGGGCCATTCTCCACGTGGGAATTCGCGTATACCTGCCCAGTTAGACATATGTGGTAAGCGTGCATTGACGCAGGTGGAACCTTGTTTTGTGGAATGGTGAGCAGACACTGATGTATACCAGATGTCTAATGGGGTCCATATACGCAGTATACCCGCTCTGTAACTTCCTAAGAGTTGATATACTAGTGTATATCGTCATGTCAGACATACAGCTCATCGAGGAGGATGAGGAATTTCCTCGGCCAGTTGCTACGAATTCGCAACCTCTGTTCGTGCGGCTTGTACTTGCAACTGGCCTTGTGAAAACAGAGGAACAAGCTAACTATGTGCTTGTAGGCGGGGCATCTCTTCTACTCATACTTGCGTTCTTCATTTGGTATTCCACCTCACCTTCTTCTTCAGCAGGAGTGAATCCACAAAATGCAACACAGCTCTTTTTGATGAAAGAGCAGTCACAGGAGTGGCAGGCCAAACATCCATGATAAAGGCTCGTTCTCGCGGATTCACTCTCATCGAACTTCTCGTCGTCATTGCTATCATTGGTATTCTCTCATCGGTCGTACTCGCTTCTCTTAATTCTGCACGCGTGAAAGCCCGGGATGCGCGACGTATGAGCGATTTGGAACAGCTGCAAACCGCACTTGAGCTCTATTATTCAACCAATGGCCATTTTCCGAACGATGGAGTTAGTGGTACGTATGCGGGATGTTGGCAGGGAACGGGAAATTGGATTCCGGATGGCGCTAACTATGCTTGGTCAAGTGGATATATTGGGAAACAGCCACAGGACCCAGCCGATATTTGCTGCTGGCCAGAAGGTAATTGTGGATCAGCCGGCCAACCTGGGACCTATGAGTACTGGAGCAATGGTTCGAAATATCTAATTGCAGCAAGGTTGGAAGACACTTCCAGTCGAAATCGCGCGGAAGTAACAGGTGTTATTGATCCAAGGACAAATCAACCCTATGCGACCGGGGCAGCTATTGCGGGGCCCTTGGCAAAGTATGTTTTTGTAATAACCAATTAGAAATGGCAATGGTGTATACTTAGCAAGAATATGCTGGACATACATTTCATTCGGGAGAACCTAGAGTTGGTGAAGGACGCGATTGTTAAGAAGAACGCGGATGTCGATATTGATCAACTCCTGAAGCTTGACGACGAGCGCAAGCTGATTCGCCAAGAGATCGACGCTAAGAAGGCCGAACAAAATCGTCGCAGCAATGAGATTCAAATTCTAAAAGATTTCGAGCGTGAGAAGGTGATCGAACAGATGCAGCACTTGAAGGCTGGTATGGCCGAGACCGAGGAAAAGTATCAAGAGCTGCTTGGTCGATGGACAAAGCTACTTCTCTCGGTCCCAAACATACCCTCGCCCGACACGCCTGTTGGACCAGACGAATCAGGGAATATTGTGGTGCGTAAATGGGGTGAGCCGCCGGTTTTCGATTTCAAACCAAAAGAGCATTGGGATATTGGCCGCGATCTCGGCATTATCGATACTGAAAAGGCCGGAGAGATTTCTGGCGCGCGCTTCTCTTATATCAAAGGAGATCTCGCGCTGATGCAGTTTGCACTCATCACGCTCGCGCTCAAGGTGCTCACTTCACGCGAAGAACTCGCTACTATTGCGGCGAATGCGAAACTGGATGTAGATACGACCCCGTTCATTCCCGTTATCCCGCCAGTGTTTATGCGTAGCGATGTGATGGGACGTATGGCACGGCTCCAGCCGATTGATGAACGGTATTTTTTTGAGAAGGACGATCTTGTGTTGGTGGGAAGTGCGGAACACACGCTTGGTCCGTTGCATATGAATGAGATGATCGATGAGACTCGTCTGCCGATCCGCTATGCAGGATATTCGACTGCGTTCCGTCGCGAGGCGGGCGCCGCCGGAAAGGATACGCGTGGCATCTTACGCCAGCACCAGTTCGATAAGATTGAGCTTGAGAGTTTTGTTAAATCCGCGGATGGATATCACGAGCAGGAATTCTTTGTCGCGATTCAAGAACATCTGATGCAGCTCTTGAAGCTCCCGTATCAAGTCGTCGCAATTTGCACGGGGGATATGGGAAAGCCTGATCATCGGCAATTTGATATCGAGACCTGGATGCCGGGACAGAACACATATCGCGAGACACAAACCTCTGACTATATGGGAACATACCAAGCGCGGCGACTCAACACGCGCATCAAGGATAAAGAAGGGAATCTGACGCATGCACATATGAACGATGCGACCGCGTTTGCTATCGGTCGGACGCTTATCGCGATTATTGAGAATTATCAGCAAGCTGACGGCAGTATAAAAGTACCAGAGGCCCTGGTGCCCTATGTGGGGAAGAGCGTCATCGGCGGCGCGCGGTAACGACCGCTTTACGGCGCGGCGGCGGCTGCGCCGCCGCCGCGTGTTCATTGCTCTTATTTTTCTTTCCCTTCTCATCATCGGCGGCGTGCTGTATGTACTACAGCAGAATGAGTTGCGTATTACGCGTGTGCAGATATTTGGAGCGGACCAATCGCTCTCAGATATTGCGCTTGCTGCTATGCAGGGAACATACCTTGGTGTCATCCCGCGAGACTCGACATTCTTCTTCCCGGCATCGCGCATCCGTACCGACATTATCGCGCTTCATCCGGATATTGCCGCAGTCTCTATTTTCCGTAGCGGCCTTACGGGCCTCTCGATACGAATAAATGACCGTGCTCCCATCGCACTCTGGTGCGGCCTCACTCCTACCTTCATTGCATCGACCACTGAAGCACATGGTTCTAGTGAATACTGCTATGTCTTTGATGCGAGCGGGTTCATTTTTGCCGCCCAGGCAACTTCCACAGATACTATAAATAATTTTAAGCTCTATGCGCCGCTCGCCCCGTTAGAGACGCCTGCGCAAGCCAGGACAGGTGTCTCCGACACCTTGTCTCTAACGGGGCGAGTGGGGGATATACAGGAGCCTCTTCGGGCGACGATCGCGCATGCTGACCAACTTCCTGCAACATTTGACCTCGCGCGACAGCTTGCGACCTTCGGCTCGCCAGTAGTATCAATCATTGTCCGGGGCGATGAGGTGGACGATATGCTTGGGAGTGGAACACGCGTGACCTACGTGCTTGGCAATGAGAAGAATGCATTTACTGCACTTATGTCAGCTCGGCAGAATATGAATCTCGCCGATGGTTCCATAGAATATGTGGACCTGCGTTTCGACGGAAAAGTATATTTAAAAAAGAATGGAGAAGCACCGAAATAATGGGAGAAGTGGTAGTGTAATTTGATGCAATCGTTTTGGAACAGTCTCAAGAAACCTTTTTTCGTCATGGCGCCCATGGCCGACGTCACTGACGTCGCCTTTCGTTCGCTCGTGGCGAAGTTCGGCGCGCCTGACGTGTTCTGGACGGAGTTCGTCTCGGCGGATGGCTTGTACCACACTCGCCCCGTTAGAGACAAGGCATCTCCGATGTCTGGCCTGGCTTGCGCAGGCGTCTCTAACGGGACGAGTGAGATGAAATTGAGCGAGGGACACAAGTCTCTTCTTCGAGACTTGCAGTTTGAAAAGAACCAGCATCCAATTGTCGCGCAAATATTTTCCTCTCAACCGGAGATGATTATCTATACAACCAAGCTCGTGGCCGAGCTTGGTTTCGACGGTGTCGACATTAATATGGGCTGTCCCGACCGCACTATCGAGAAACAGGGTTGTGGCTCCGCGATGATCAAGACTCCGAAGCTTGCCGTGGAAATTATTCGCGCTGCACAAGAGGCAAGCAATCTCCCAGTCTCGGTGAAAACGCGTGTCGGTTATAACAAAGAGTCACTCGATGAATGGCTGACTGCGCTTCTTGAAGCGAATCCGGCCGCCATTACTCTCCACCTGCGGACACGCAAGCAGATGTCACTTGTGCCCGCTGATTGGGAACTGATGAAGAAAGCAGTCGAGATACGGAACCGAATAAATCCGAACGTGCTCCTCATCGGCAATGGTGATGTACAGGATATGGACGATGCGCGGAAGAAAGTTGCAGAATCGGGCTGCGATGGCGCCATGATAGGTCGCGGCATGTTCGGGAACCCATGGGTCTTTGCAGGGCGAAAGTCATTAGACGTGCCGCTCGCCGAGAAGCTCGCGGCGCTTATCGAACTCGCACACGGCTTCGAGAAGATATCGCCGCCCAAGAATTTCTCGGTATTGAAAAAGCATATTAAAGCGTTCGTCACTGGCTTCGACAGGGCAGCCGAATTGCGCGGCAAGCTCATGGAATGTGAAAATGCGGCCGAAATTGAGAAGGTCATCCAAGGGCTTGACAAAAGACAGGGCGGGGTATAGTATGTAGGGACATCACGAGCAGCGGCTGAAAGATTCCGTGCGATGGGTGTCTGTCGGGGGAACCGATAGCTTTCGGGGCCATGAGGCCAGATTGATAGCGTCCCTAAAATAGCCATTGAGGACTGCCTCTGCTGTTGACGGGAATTGTTCCGGATTCATCTGCGCGGGCAGAAATTCGGATGAGTGATGGGAATCCTGAAGGCGCGTCTTCAGGTCGGTAAAGACCCCTGTGCGCTAGAGCGATCTGGCAAGCATGTCCGTAAAGGTCTAGGGCAATACTGCGGTTGCGCAGGTGTCCGAAACGGGAAATCCAGGAGGAGGCGAAGTTAAAGATCCTCTTGGCGGTTCAGCGAAAGCATGCCGTATCTCTCGGGACTTCGGTCCCTGGACATGCCCTGGTTGACGATGCAGCAATGCAAAGTCAACCAGGGCATACTTTTTATACACCCATAAGAAATCGGTTATACTGCAGTCATGGCGCATCAATCTCTCTATCGCACTCACCGCCCCGCAACATTTGCGGATGTCGTCGGACAGGAACAGGTGACGAAGCCGCTCGAAGAAGCGGCACTCTCGAAGAAGATTGGGCATGCATACCTTTTTGCCGGCAGCCGCGGCCTCGGGAAGACCTCAGTCGCGCGCATTTTCGCGAACGCCATCGGCTGCACTGAGAATGACCTCTATGAGATAGATGCGGCGAGTAATAATAGCGTCGAAGATATTCGCACGCTCACCGAAGGTGTCTACACGCTGCCATTTCAGTCGCCGTACAAAGTCTACATACTCGATGAAGTACACATGCTCTCGAAGGGTGCATGGAACGCATTTTTGAAAACGCTCGAAGAACCACCGGCACACGCAGTATTTATTTTAGCGACGACTGAGCTCGAGAAAGTGCCTGAGACCGTACAGTCACGCTGTCAGGTGTTTGAATTCAAGAAGCCGACGCGCGCAGTACTTGCGAAAATGACGGCCGCGGTTGCGAAGAAAGAAGGGTACACGCTCGCGCCAGATGCCGCGGAACTTATTGCGTTGCTTGCCGACGGTTCATATCGCGACGCGCTGTCTGTATTGCAAAAAGTATTTTCAGGAGCAGAGAAGAAAGAGATATCACGCGAGGTCGTCGAAGCAGCGACCGGCGCTCCGAAGAGGGAGCAGGTGCATGCACTCATTAGCGCGCTCGCCGCGGCTCCGCCAGCTGGCGGACGCGGGAAGGCTCTCGAAGCAATTGAGAAAGCAGCGAAATCTGGCGCTGATATGAAGTTGTTCCTCGAACTCGTACTTGAAGCGCTTCGCGCAACACTCCTCATTCGTTACGCATCCGAACTGCGCTCATCGCTCGCGGAGGAGCTTGGTGCAGATGAGTATTCTTCACTGGAGAAATACGCGAATGAAAAAGGCCTTACGCACGCGACCATGCTCGCATTCCTTACTGCCGCCGACCGCATCCGCTATGCTCCTATTCCCGCACTTCCGCTCGAGCTTGCAGTCCTGGAACTTTCCAAAGACGAATGAGAACAGACGGAATTAAGTGGACGATACTTCTCATCGTTCTCGTCATCGCGGGCGGTAGTCTCTATGAGAAATATCAGCAGACACGTCCTTGTGTCCAGCCGATTGCCTATAGTATTGGTGCCGTTGACCCTCGCTTCAATATTTCAGCATCGACGCTTCTGCGCGATGCTGAGACGTCTGCGGCCATCTGGAACAAAGCAGCAGGGAAGACGGTCCTTATCTACGATAAGAATGCTGCGCTGAAAATTAACTTCATTTATGATGAGCGAGAAGCAAATGCAAAACTCGGCAGTCAAATCACTCAAGCGCAATCCGATGAAGACTCCGCTCGTGCGAGCCTAGACGCCCTTCAGGCGCAGTTTACAGCTCAGCAAACTGCATATAACGAAAGTGTAAATCAGGTGAATGCGAGAGGCGGTGCAACGCCACGCGAATCTGCCGCGCTAGCCACAGAGCGGGCGTCGCTCCAGACGCTCGCTGATACGATAAATACCGAGGTAGCGAACTATAACGGAAGTATCACAGCGCTGAATGCCAAGGTCGCAGAGTTCAATCAAGGCGCCGGGTATACCTTCAGAGAGGGTGAATATGTGCGGGATGGTTCAGGCGAGCGCATCAATATCTTCGAGTTCATCGGCGCCGTCCAGCTCGAGCGAGTGCTCGCTCATGAATTCGGGCATGCCATTGGCCTCGACCACAATACCGACCCGAACGCTATTATGTATGCGAAGAATGAAAGCGGAAACCTCGCACCAACTGCAGCCGACCTGGCATCCCTCAAAGCGGTGTGTGGGCTTAACTAACGCGCAAAGGATGATAATGTAGGGATATTGCCAGGTCGTCTAACGGTAGGACAGCGGCCTTTGAAGCCGTGAATTGGGGTTCGATTCCCTGCCTGGCAGCAAAAAGTGCGCAGCAATTTTTGCTGCCAGGAGTAGGCATATGAATGCCTACGTCAGGGAATCGAAGACCTTGCGAGTATATTAGAAACTAGTTATCAATAGTGGAAAGAGTGTTTTGCAATTTGACTACGCATACGGCAGGTCTATACTTTTAACTATTAACAGCACTAATAAATCACTATGGTGAATATCAGAAAGGTATTGCTAGGTGCAGGGGTAAGTGCATTTCTGGTTGGCGGAATGGCGGCTACGGCGTTTGCTGCTGGTGGTTTTAATCAGTTCGGCTACAACTATGGAGCCCGTATCTTCTCCGGTCCGGCTGATGGG
>DIZH01000013.1:0-11589 GCA_002429325.1 Patescibacteria group bacterium UBA6033
GTATTTAGGCGCTTTTTCTGGTGACCATGGGAGTCGGTACAGTACCGATTTTGCCATGGGGGCAGGAATGGTTCCTGCGTCACAACCGTGTTGCGGGGTCCATAATCGAATCGAACTTTCTACGGCCTAGATGCTCAAGTTCGATTCCTGTCCCCTTTTTTTGCTTTGCCCGCTGCAGTTCGATTCCGATACCCATCCTTTCTCCTTTTTAAATAAAAGATACTTGCTGTCGCCAAAAAAATCGTAATAAGGGAAAAATTCGGAAAGAATAACGTCAGCTCCGTAATCTAGAAGTTGGGGCCCGAAATTAGAGCCTGTTTCCATATAAAGTGTCATGCTCTTATTTTTCTCTGCTGAAATTTCAAAGATTTTTTCGGCCGTCCTAGACACAAATATCATACCTGTAGCAACGATGTAATCAGCATATTCTATTTCCCTACGGAGATCGGAATTCTGACCATCATCAACATGGACAGAACAAACTTCTATTCCAAACTTCTGTGTTTCGAGGTCCAATACTTTTAGTTCACACTTTTTCCTTTTTGCCTCTTCAATAATCTCTGAGGCTGCACCGAGCAACAGAATCTTCGACTTATTTGGAATATGTTCAAGTAACAAACGAGCACGACTTTCGGCCTTCTGTCTAATATTTCCGAGAAAACGCGAGGGTTCCGCGAATTTTTGTTTGTTTATCAAACAATACAATGCATCTGTAATTGCAACCTGCATATAAATCGGTGTCTGCTCAATAACATCGAGCGCACCTTTGTTTACAAACTTACTTAAAGAGTAATCAATGTCCTCTTGGAAATACGCGAAGCCGTATGCATTTTCAAGCAGAACCAAGCAAAAGTTCATGTCGGTGAAAACCGAATCACAACCCTTCATTGTGTATAGAGTCTTCCCGAGAATAAGGTTGTCTATCCTCAACTCGTCACCACGAGCAGATAGCGCCACCCTAGCATCAGAAATTAGGCTGTTCAGAATACCCATTATAAGAGGTATCATACTACGGATGATAAAATATCTTTCCAAAACCATGCTTCTGTATACCCGCGCGAACAACTCTAAGACGAATGATTGTTTAGCTCATGGAGAGAATTGAATCATATATCGACCTGAAGAAATTTCTGGAATCTCACCCGATGAGTTTTTGCTGGTATGGTCCGCGATCAACCGATGTATCCGAATTGGGGGAATTAATGCAAATCAACGAAATTATCTCTTGTTATGGTTCCGCCCTTTCACAAAATATATCTTCTCTCATAAACGAAACTGCAGGTCTACGAACAAAATTTAGCGTCGACGAATTGGCGAGGACTCTTATTTTAAATGGTAAGTTGCCACAATTTATTGAAGAAAATAATATATCCATAATCCTCCCCTATGACTCTAACCCCGAATTAGAAGAATTCAGTAAAGCCAATCATATTCATCTACTTTCCAGTTCTGACTCACTCAAGGATGACCTGAAGGATAAGACAAAGATTGATGAGATCAGTCGTGCAATCGGATTACCAACTATCCCTGGCATTCCAGGAATAATCGATGAATTTGAATTCGAAACACTCGTGGAAGAATTCGACCTCCCCCTCTTTCTGCATTTTGCAGAAGGTGCGGGAGGGAGCGGAAATAGAATTGTTTATGCATCAGATGAATTTGAGAAAGTTAAGATTGAAAAAAGAGGACGAAGACTTAATGCAAAGAAATTCTTTGTTGGAAGAACTTGCACGATAGATATATGTGTAACTTCAACTGCAATTATATGTGGAACTCTAGAAGAAGAACTCATTGGGGCTGAACCACTAAATTCAAACCCTACAGAGTATGTGGCCAGTTCATGGTTTGAGAATGATTATTCGGATGAGATGCGTAAAGAAATATTAGATATTGGAATCCGTTTGGGAGAATTATTACGATCTCGAGGTTTTATAGGATGTTTTCATCCAGACTTTCTAGTGGGTGCTAATAACGATATATTTCTGACCGAGTTGAACATGCGTTTCGGCGCATCTTGCGGCGCGTACGCAAAAATCCAAATTGCAACGAATCAAATCCCTATGATGGCTATTCATGCATTGTCGTTTATGTATCCGGATGTGGAGTTCGACGCCGAGAGTATAAACGCACGAAACCTAGCGCCACTCGACTATGCCCTTTTAGTCCTGAAAAACAACTTCGGTAGGCCCATTAAAATACCAGCTAGATACAAATCGGGACTGTATAAACTCTCAGCAAACACAGTTGAATATATAGAGGATATAAAATTTACTGATTTTAAGGATAAAGACGCTGTTTTGCTAATAGGGCTGCCTGAATCCGGGGAAGATACCATTGTTGAGGAAGGGGCATTTATATGTGAAGTAATAACGAGATTCCCTATATCAGATTTAGGTGGCAAACTGAATGCAGACGGTAAGCATCTCGTCGAAAGTATATTTTCCAAGATGGCTATTCAGTAATTAAGTTGCGTTCTAGATGGGTTAATAGTTTCTTAGGAATATCAATCCCGAACGCATCGTAGGATTCCTTCATCGCCGGGACTGCATTTACTTCGAGCAAAATGTACTTCCCATTACTATGAATATAATCGATTCCGTTTAAATACAAACCACTTTTCTTTGAGACGAATTGAGCAAATTTACCCAAACCTTCTGTAATCGGTTCCTGCACGCAATCATATTTAATATCAATGCCGGTCCTCCACGAGTTTATGGGTACACGCAGGTAAGAAGAGACAATTTCAAAGTCATTCTCATGGTTTAGAGTAACGACTCTTCCGATACCTTTCTCGAACGGAATATATTTTTGGACAATCATTCCTTTTGTTTTTCGATAGATACCTCGCGCTTCCATTGGTGCGATACGTTCAATGCCCCTACCCCACCACCCAATGATGGGTTTAATAACCACGTACTCATCGTTTTTGAAATACTCGAAGACTTCTTGATTATTTCTGCCGGTGAGCGTATATGACTCCGGTATAAGATCGGGAAAATGTTTATGTGTTCTATTCTTGTCAAAGGAATCTATTATCGCGCCAGGAGAATCGACCATGAGGGGAGCCTTCTCACCTGACTGGATTTTACGTTTATGCTCTTTTTCAAGAGACCGATAAAACTTCTCATCAGTGATGGCACTCATATCAATCAGTACGTCACATTCGAGTAGTTTCTTAGGTGCAGGTAATAATTTCTCATCCAACACAGAGATATAATGACCACGACGTAGGATTTCTGTAATAACGAGCGGGGCCCCTACCCAAAATACGGGAGAAGTAATTATGTGGAATGTTAAGCGCCTTTCCATAGTCAAAGTCTATTATCTGGTTAAGCTAATGATATCCGGAAGAATACTTGGTCTCCCCATTTAGACGAGTGTGGTATCTCAAGCATGATTCTATCGCCGTACTTCCTCTTAATGTTTTCGGCATATGCGTGTGCAACCACAGAATCTCGCTCTATAAATTTATACCCCTTCGCTCTCAGCGCTTCTTCTAAACAGTCCATCAGTGGACCTACCAATCCTTGTTTCATATAATCCGGGTCGAGTGCTGTGTTTTGTATATATATTGCATTTGGTAGCTTTTCTCGCTCAGCATGAAGTCCCGATTGATACGCCTGAGCAACCGGCTCAGCGTATGTTATCCCAACAACTTCATTTGTTTTCACGTCGCGAAGGATAGCTATGGTAGCCTCCGTATTTTGAAAAGCATATGAAATATCAGTCTCCTCCAGTCCAAAAAGCTCCTTCTCAAAGGACATAACATCATCCTTTATAGTGGACCATACCTCTGGAGTTGCTTGTACTATCTCAGGCACACAGCGCTGAGCCAACGCCTCGTTATGATTCTTAGGTGTTCCTTCGATACTAGACATGTCAAGTAATTATAAGCTGCCGAAAAGATATTATGAGCTCCTTTATGTGCGGATCCAATTCATATGCTTCATGCATAAGTGCACTCCTTTTTAAGAGAATCCGTGCGAGCACTCCCCCTGATCGTACGCGTCGCCCTATTGGAGTTACATATGCTAGTAAAATATCGTTCTTTTCTATTTCAGAAAGGAATAACGATCGACCGGTAAGATAAAGTGAATTATTTCGGTACTGATATACACCTGGACTAATACTTTTAGAAATAACCACTTCTGTGGTGTCAATATTGGTAATTATAAGTTGTGCATACTCGTGAAGGGAGAGATTCAATTCTGTATTCTTATCCATATCCTCAACACCATCATGGAAGTTGGAGTATCCGAAAGTCTCCAAATGTCGTAGTACATCGGGATAATTATTCTGATCTTTTTGCATCCCGGTCAATAGACGGGTAAGACCCGTAAAACGTGTATTCAATTCCTGTAAATAGATTCCGTTAGATTCAGTATCCCAAAGAAAATCTATACCTAAAACACCCATATATCCTTGCGAGCGAGCGTATTCCGCAACCTGAGCACTTATTTCATTAACCTTTTCAATAATCTTGGTGGTCAACAATGATTGGTTTGTATCATTCCCACAAAACTGATACGGACTTGTCGCAAGCTCAGGAAACCCGATCAGTTGTATGAAGGGCCCGCGTACAACCAAGATCTCTTTCTCAATGCACACATGCACAGAAAGAGGAATATTACGTTTAATAAACTTTGCTGCCTTAAAACCACACTTAAGAGTTTGTGCTGCTATATCTAATTCGGACACATTCTTGATCAAGAAGGTGTCTTCCCCTGAAACACCTTCTGGTCCTTGGATCACAAAGGGTAGACCCAATTCTGACACACACCGGGGAAACACTTCTTTAAGGTCGGTCTCTGAAGAAAATGTGATGCTCTTATTTTTTAAGAGTCTTAATTTTGTACAGATATCTTCAATATGAAATTTACTTCCCAATCTTTCCTGAATCTCATATGGTGGTAACAACAGCCCAAACCCTGCATCACTGGCAGCTTTATTAATTTGAGCATTCATGTAAAAGAATAACGCCGTTACCTTAGACCCATCCAACTGCAGACGTGCTGTAAATGTTTTCTTAGTTAACATGCGCTCAACTGCAGTATCATTTCCTATACCTACAGAGAAGTCGGAATTTCCGAAAGAGTACAATGGCCATCTTTCTTGTAGAAACTTATACGCTAAATCTTCGTCATAACTTGCGATTGTAAATTCTTTTAACAAATCGAGAAACTCAACCGCCATGAAGGGTGATCGTTCAAAGAATACTACCGTCATATCAGAGTCGGACGTCTCCCTTATTACTTAGGCTTCATCAGAGGGAATAGCTGAGTCTCACGAATACTTTTCCCTGCAAGGAAGCTAAATAGACGTTCTGAAACACCGAATCCAAATGTAGGCGGCATACCATACTCCATTGCTTCCACATACTCGAAGTCAGCCATCTGAGCTTCCTCATCTCCAGCGTCTCTGAGCGCCTGCTGATTTTCGAAACGCGCGTGCTGGTCTACTGGATCATTAAGCTCATTGAATGCCTTCCCGACTTCACTTCCACCCAAAAGAATCTGGAACCGATCTACTACGCGCGAGTCATCTTTTGACTTTTTCGCGAGCGGCTCGAGATACACAGGCATCCCAGTGAGGATTGCCGGGCCACCAATGGTCTTTCGAATCTGTTTCCAAAGGAAATCTACGGCACGTCCAGTTTCGGTTATCTCACCATCATATGCAGGATCGAAATGCTTCTTAATAAGATTTCTCCCTTCATTTGGGGACTGGCTGACCTCTCGCGGATCAAAGCCATACTTGTCCTGCATTAATTCGTTGTAGTCGAGACGTTTCCACTCCTCACCAAGATCAACAGCGTATTCTCCCATCGTAAATTGCAAAGTTCCAAATGTATCCTGCGCAATCTTTCGATAGAGTTCAATAAGCATCGGTATACCTTCACGCGCGTCTTTATATGCCTCATAGAATTCGAAATGGGTGTAATCCTGTGCATGTTCATAAGACATACCCTCGTTCCGAAACACTCTCCCAATCTCAAAAACTTTTGGCAATCCACCGATGATGAGCTTCTTATGCCATAACTCATGAGAGATGCGTAGGTACACCTCAATATCGAGTGAGTTATGTCGCGTGATGAATGGGCGTGCTTCCGCGCCGCCAGTCTTCGTTTCGAGTATCGGGGTCTCAACCTCAACGAAACCACGTTCAAGCATAAAAGAACGAATGGCATTCCAGAAAACGGATCTTTTCTTTATTAATTCGGAAACTTCCGGGTTGAGCAACATATCAAGATAACGCTTCCGATATCGTTCGTCTTCGTCTTTCAATCCAAACCACTCGTCAGGAACCTGTCGGATGCTCTTGGAAAGCATGCGCCACGAAGAAGCAAGAAGGGAGTTCATTCCACGTTTTGTGACAAAAGCAGTACCGGACACTTCAATAAAATCACTTATGCTGACAAACTCCAGGAATTGATCGAATGCCTGATCGCCAACTTCATCTTTTTTAATGAGCACTTGTGTACGTCCAGTTCCATCAAAAAGATCAACGAACACTAGGCCACCCTGATCCCGCAAAGACATTATTCTCCCCCCGAGAGTTACAACTTGTTTTGCATCAAGAAGATCCTGAAATGAGGCTAGAAAGGCAACATTATCGTGCGTACGATCTGACTCTGCAGGGTACGGGTCAATTCCAGCTTGCTGCATCAATTCTAGCTTCTTCAAGCGTTCCGATCTGAGATCATCCGTGGCCATATATTGGCTTTAGTATAAGCTAATTGTGTTGTTTTATCTATATATTCCCTCTTATGATTTCCTTGCCCTCGAGAGGGCCAGAAATCAGGAACTCGTATATTCGTTAGATTTCGCCAGTTCGATTCCAGTGCCCCTGCTCGAAATCGAATCAATTCGGGTGTGATTGCAACACGAAATTATGGCGAATACGAGAAAAGGAATCGAACTGGAAATATGTTGTATTTGCTACATAACAGAAAAAGCGCCCTACGTATTTAGGCGCTTTTTCTGGTGACCATGGGCGCCGGTACAGTACCGACTTTGACGGGGAACGGTACTGGTTCCTGGCGTCACAACCGTGTTGCGGGGGCCGGAATCGAACCGGCGTCTGGAGGTTATGAGCCTCCCGAGGTACCTCTCCTCTACCCCGCTATGTGTAATGCACGCGGTATAAATCCGCTGTAATAGTATAGTACACCTATCTAAATGAGATGCGCAAGTTCGAGCTGAGAAGCGAGAAAATGATTCAAGATGCGAGACGCGGGAAGCTGGCTTTCGTAGACGTACTTCTGGTACGGCGGAGAAAGTCAGCGGGGCCCACAACAAAGCAGGTTGGATTATTTTCTCGCTTCTGCTAAAGGATTTTGAATTCGCCGAACACAGCCTCATATCGCGAGAGCGTGCGCCGCGCCAAAGTCTCAGTGAGATCAAAGGATGAACCCTGGTGAGCTATCTGATTGCGTACTTTGTGTGCCTCCCATGCGTCGTTTAGGGTATTGAAGTCAGACGGCTCAACCAATTTCAATTTCTCGCCTACGCCCGCGCCTTCATAGCCCTGCTTGGTGAGCATGTCGTCGAGCATAATGTCAGCCTCCATAATGGCTGTGCGCCAGTCGTTCGGCTGAGTGCTGTTGCGAAGTGTCTCGATATGAAGCCAGCGCGGATTAATCCCTCCCGCTCTATCTGGCACGATGAGAAGCGTTCCATAATATTCTTCTTCGCGTTTGCGCAACTCAAAAAGCCGTATCGTCGCATAGATAATGATGATGAGCGAAATAATTGCCAGTATATATCCGGCATAAATAACCCAGAGCCAAATATGAGCGAAGAGCGCCGAGATTTCAGATGTATCGACGGGACCAGCAGCGTAGCATCCGCCATGGAAGCAATTGTAGAGAAGCCGAAACCAATACTCGACGTTCAGCTGCGCGGGTGGCATATATGCCTAGTATACGCGGAGAAGCTGTTCTTACTGTGCTTTCTCCACTGCGCGAGCAGCGGCGAAGAGACGGTCCTCAGCCATCTGTGGCGCAGTGAAGTGCATGCCGACAGGGAGCGAGCTACCCTCGCGTTCCAGTTGTCCCATGGGAACTGAGATAGCGGGCATGCCGATGAGGTTCGCAAGAACCGTGAAAACATCCTCGAGATAGAGCGATAGTGGGTCTGATTTTGCGCCAATAGTGAACGCTGGCGTCGGCATCGTCGGCGTGGCGATAATATCAACTGACTCAAATGCTTTCTCGAACTCACGACGAAGTTGTGCGCGGGCCGCATTCGCTTTACGGTAATACGCATCGATATAGCCTGAGGACAGCACATAGGTACCGAGCAGAATGCGGCGCTCAGTCTCTTTGCCGAATCCTTCAGTACGCGAAAGGAGATAATCATCGAGCAGGGTGTCGCCACGCTCCGCATGCCCGTAGCGGATGCCGTCATAGCGCGCGAGGTTCGCAGAAACCTCAGCAAAATTGATGATGTAGTACGCGGCGAGCGCCGGTTTCGCTGAAGGAATAGTTATCTCTTTGACCTCGTAGCCAAGCGAGTCGACGGTCTCACGGAACCGTTTGAGCATATCGGGCGCTAGACCTTCGACCAAAAGCTCAGTCGGAATGCCGATTGTCTTCACTTCTTTTTTCTTAGAAGTGTAGAGCCCGTCCGGAAGCGTCGTTGAATCCAAGGGGTCGATACCCGCGATAGCTTCAAGCAGTATCTGCGCATCGTCCGCGGTCTTGGTAATAGGTCCCACCTGGTCAAATGAGGAAGCGGCGGCGATAACGCCGGAGCGCGAGACTGCGCCATAGGTCGGTTTCAGTCCGACTACGCCGCAATAGCTTGCAGGATTACGTACCGAGCCGCCAGTATCGGTACCAAGCGCTGCAATCGCCATATGCGCCGCGACTGCCGCTGCCGAGCCGCCGGAGGTGCCGCCTGAGACACGTGTCAGGTCATGCGGATTTTTCGTAACGCCAAACGCAGAGTTCTCCGTGGAACCGCCGAGCGCGAATTCGTCCATGTTGGTGCGGCCGACAAAAAGTGCTCCAGCTGCTCGGAGTTTTTCTATAACATGCGCATCATAGGTCGCACGATAATTCTCGAGCATCTTGGAAGCAGCGCTCGCTATCTTCCCTTCTATGAGAATATTGTCTTTTATCGCAAGCGGTATGCCGCAAAGAAGCGGTGCAGCATCGCCATCCGTATCGATACGCTTCTGCGCGGCGAGAATTGCTGCTTCGTCCGCATCAAATATTTCCAGATACGCATGTAGCTCAGGGTTGCGCGCATGCGCTTCCTGTACACACGCGTCCCAGAGTTCGCGAACGGTGCTCCGCCGGCCGGCGGACCCGACGCGAAGTGCGCGGGCTGCCTCTCGTATCGTCAGTTCGTTGAGTTTACTCATCCCATTAGACATACTCATGGTAGTTATGGCGGGTGATAGGTTTAGATGAGTTGTGCATAGTTCGTTGTGCAAGTACTTGTGACATAGGTCTAACGGGACTAGTGCGTGATGATTTGCTTCACGGCAAGGGCGTCGCCATCTCGCGCCGGGAACTGGGACGCAAGCGCCTCAGTGTACTTCCCTCCTGCGTGCGGCTCACCCTCGATGCGCATGACATTGTGCAATGCCGGCTTCTCGCTCGAAACATCAAGCGGCAATTCGAGCTTCTCGAGCTGCCCGATATAACCGAGGATAGCGTCGAATTCTTTCGTAAATTTCTCAAGGTCAGCGTCGTCGATGCTGATACGCACGAGCGCTGCCAATTTCTTCACCTCTTCCACCGTTGCCATATCCAAAACTCTATCACTTTTGAGAGATTTCTGGAATTCTAGTCAAAAGCTTCTGCGCATTTCCATGACTCAACATCCCTCGATATGACGCCACAGTCGCTTCGCTCGGACTCTCGCTCGTCGCCTTCAGCATCCGCCACTTCGTTGCCGTCCGCAACACCCGATGGTCAGGGAAATGCACCCAGCCGAGAAAGTCGATGCCCGAGGCAAGTGTCGCGATAGAGACTTTACTTGGATGGAGCGCAAGGTCGAGACGATCTCGTAGAAAATCGCTGATGTGGGGCAAGAGCGACACGAGCCAATCGCGTTCGTGAGAGAGAAACACGAAATCATCGGCATAACGCACATAGTATTTTGCTTTCAGCTTGTGTTTGGCGAATTGATCGAACTCATTCATGTAGATATTCACAAGGAGCTGCGACGTGAGATTGCCGAGCGGAAGACCTTTAGTTGGCGCAGTCGAAGAAAAGCTAGTGATGATGTTCTCAAGAAGCACTCTCACTCGCTCATCGACAATACAAGTTCGTAATATGCGTATGAGTATTGCGTGGTCTATGGAAGCGAAGAATTTCCGTATATCGCACTTGAGCACCCAGCAGGTGCGCGTATCATTCTTTGATACTTTGTACGCAAAACTTCTAAAGCGATTCATCGCTTTGTGCGTTCCCTTCTTTTTGCGACAGGAGTACGAATCGCTTACAAATGTACGGTCGAAGAATTGATAGAGCTTACGGTAGAGAGCATGATGCACAAGCCTATCGCGCACACTTGCTTTGTGTATGTCGCGCGGTTTCGGGTCACTGATCTTGAAGTGATAATAGCCACCATGTCGGTACGCACCGAGAACAAGGTCTGCGTGAAGCGTTGAAACATTTTCTATGAGGTTATATCCAAACGCCTGCACATCCTTCTTTCTCTGTTTACCACGAAGAAACTCTTTCCATGCATCGAGCAAGTTATCCGTAGAAATGATATCGTCGTAAGAATGAGAAACATCGATTCTATCCATCTCTCAGAATCTACCCCCCCCCCGACAGTTTCGCAAGAGAAACTTGTCCCCGTGGTTTTGAAATTGAAGGAAGCATATCTCGCATGGCAAGCAGCACTACCCCACATTGCCAAATCACGCCGTCAGACTATCGCTGCGCGTATCGATGGGGTACTACTCGATACACTTGAACACACATTCCGCGCTGGGTATCTCTCTGGCGAGCCGAAGATACAAGCACTTGAGACATCCATCGCAAAACTTGACGCTGCAAAGTTCTTTCTACTTGTGGGATGGGAGAGCAACGCTATCACGAACGCCCAACATCTACGTATAGTCACTTTACTCATTGATGCAAGCAAAATGTTGATTGGGTGGCGAAGTTATCTCGAAAAGAAAACTCCCACCAGCTGGAGCGGGAGAAAGTAAAACTAGTTTCAGACAAAGAGATGATTGTCGGCGTTCCAGACATTGCCGTTGTCGAGCGAGTTGACGTTCGCGTTCCAATCACGATCATCGCGATTGACATTGCCAACCGAGACGCTTTGTGCCGTGCACCATCCATGACACCAACGACGGCCACCACCCTTCGAATACTCTCGGGATTGAATCTCATTCGGGGCATTGAACCCACCAGTGCGCGACACCAACTTGTATTTCTTTTTTCGGGAGTTTCTTACCCGGAACCTCGCCACTTCAAGCGTATGCCGAAAATGCCAGCGTGTTCGTATAAAAGTATACCCCATTCGCGGCAAGCGCGAATGGGGTACGGACACATTTCGAAATACAGGGACCAAGGGTCAGAGTTTCAGAGTGTCCTTCAAGTTGCAGACAAAGAGATGA
>DIZH01000013.1:11809-12646 GCA_002429325.1 Patescibacteria group bacterium UBA6033
CGCCAACCGAGACGCTTCCATCTCCGTTCTCCACGAAGAAGAAGTTGGCCCAGCCGTCAGTGCGCATGTCGGTCTTCTCGCCGCGCTCGGTGCGCTCGACCATATCCTCGGCTTGCGCCAGGGTCATGGTGTGGCCGTGCTCCTTGAGGAGTGCGGCGAACATCTCAACGGACGTATCGGCAGAGACGCCGAGGACGAAAGACGCGGCTTGGACGAATGTCCAGCCTCGCGAGGCTTCGAGCGTCGTGATGACACTTGCCGCGACCGGCGACTGCTTGGTCGGAAGCCAGTTGTCGAAATCGACATCGCGATAGTAGTAACGCGTGCCAATGAAGCACTTCGACGTCTTTTTCCCATCGATCGCCCCGAGCTTGGTCCTGGCGATGACAGAGAACAGCGGCGGAATCGGCTCCTGCGAAGCCTCTTCGCGCCTGCGATTCTTCACCGCCTCCGCGAAGAGGCCGATTGCCGTTTCGGTATTCTGAATCGCCCACTGGCGATCCTCGGTCGGCATTGCGCCAAAGTGGTGTTGGTGCCGTGTGAGGGCACCGGCGAGTTCGGAGTTCTGTCGTTCGCTCATAATTTCTCCTTAAAAGAGCGTTTTCACAGTGCTGTTCAAGCTTATCCGAGTATTGGAGTTCGCCACAGCAGAAAATGGCCTGGCTGAGCCACTTTCTGCTATGGCGAATGCACTCATTCAATGAGCTGTCGTCTAGAGAGTATGATACACTATTCGTGCAGTTTGTCAAGGAACTCCGCCTCGCTCACGATTGAGACCCCGAGCTCTTCTGCCTTGGCGAATTTGCTGCCCGGGTTCTCGCCCGCAACGATAAATGA
>DIZH01000013.1:12860-13012 GCA_002429325.1 Patescibacteria group bacterium UBA6033
ACTTTCTCTATGGTGAGATGCTTTGTGAGACGTCCAAGCATCGCCCGATTGTCGGCGTCTTTAAACCAGGTAGCAACCGATTCTCCAATAATAGGGCCGATGCCTTCGATGCGAGAGAGGGTATCGCTCGAGGCGGCGCGCAATTCGGCAAG
>DIZH01000009.1:0-15086 GCA_002429325.1 Patescibacteria group bacterium UBA6033
AAGTTACCCTGGGGATAACAGGCTAGTTCCGCCCAAGCGTCCATAGCGACGGCGGAGTTCGGCACCTCGATGTCGGCTCACCTTAGCGCGGGGCTGGAGAAGGTCCCAAGCGTATGGCTGTTCGCCATTTAAAAAGGTACGCGAGCTGGGTTCAAACCGTTCAGCATCTCAATTACAAGGTCGAACCTTGTAATTGGGAAATTGGACGGTTTGAACCCCGAGGCAATTGTTAGCTACGTGGAGACGTAGTGTGCGAATCGACAAATCACGGCGGTCGCTTATAGGAATATAGGCGTTAGCAAATCAACTGATATCGGTAAAACCCATATGCAATGGGCAATACCGAGGGAAGGCGCAAGCCACCCGTAGAGACTGAATGTTGATCATCGAGAACCGATGGTGTTACAGTCCGATCCCCGCAGTAATGCGGGTATATCCAGCACTAACAATTAGTGCTGGATCAACAAGATGCGTGAGACAGGTTGGTCTCCTATCTACTACAGGCGTTGATTCTTGAGGAGGGTTGTCCCTAGTACGAGAGGACCGGGATGAACTGACCTCTGGTCTACCAGCTGTCTTGCCAAAGGCACCGCTGGGTAGCTATGTCGGGTTACGATAACCGCTGAAAGCATATAAGCGGGAAACGTGCTCCAAGATTAGGAATCGTTATGAGACTCGTGGGAGATGACCACGTTGATAGGCTCTAGATAGAAGTGCCGCAAGGTATTAAGTCGAGGAGTACTAATATGTCCAGTCTCTCATGCGGAACTGTGTATATCACAATCGTTGTTTGTATCTGAAAGTTACCTTTGCATGTATTTGTATGAACAAACACTTCGAGTGTTCAGTTCTGGTGGTTTGGCGAGAGGGTCACACCCGTTCTCATTCCGAACACGGCAGTTAAGCCTCTTAGCGGCGATGGTACTCATCGTAACAGGTGGGGAGAGTAGCTAGCCGCCAGAACTGAATACTCGAAAGAGAAATGATTATGGAAGGAGTCTCGCAAGAGGATAGTGGGTTCTGTGACGAGACCCCTCTTCTATCAGCAGGTTACCTGCTCTCCCTCCGCCAAAAAGATCTTTACATAGTTACTGGGGTGTAGCTCAGCAAAGCCTCGTTGAAACCAAGCATCAACCGGTTTATACAAGGTGAGGTAGAGCGTTCGTTCGTAAGCGAAAGGTCGTGGGTTCGAATCCCGCCACTCCAACCATTCCGCCGCGTACCAAAACAAAAAAGGTACGCGGCGTTTTGCTATACTGTGCACAGACCTTTTGTCGGGGTGTAGCGCAGTTTGGTAGCGCGTTGCTCTGCTTGCGGATGGCCACAAACTACGGTGCGTGTGCTGCAACCCTTTTCACCGCTTGGGTGCGATGAGACTGCTGGTGACAGACCAGAGGAAGGGATCCGTCAAGCCATGTTTAGCAAAGGTCGTTGGTTCAAATCCAATCGCCCCGACCATTTACCGCCGCGTTACATTAGTGACGCGGCATTTTGCTATATACTACTGGCATATGAAAACTACTCAGCGAGGATTTATTGTTCCATTACTTCTCGTAATAATCGCGCTCCTTTTTGTCGGAGGCGGTGCATACGTCTACACACAGCAATCGCACTCCACGCAGTCACAGACGGTGACATCAGCGACCGCCAGTCTGATCATCGATCCAAAGACGGTAAAAGTTGGTGACGTATTTGGTTCCTGGGTAGTGAGTTCGATTGAGCCAAGTACGTATGATTCGATTGGCACGCGAATGTCGGGCGCGGTTAATTTTACTGGGACTGTAACTCTCCACGGTCGACTATCAGAAGATACATATGTGGGAATTGTATTTGCTCCGGACTCAACAGAAATCTCCAAATTACCTTTCGTGGATATCACGCAGGATAAAACTTTTGAACTAGATGATGGATCGCATCAGCTGTATGACGCCTCGGGTAATGCAACTTCACTGCTTAAATCTCTGGCAGGAAAGGAAGTTACTATTGAAATAAAAGATTTTCATTTGTCGTTTAGTGCAGGGAGTATGGTCTCAGCCCAGTTCGTTCGTTCAGTTCAGTAGTCTTTTGCTATACTGTCCGCATGTCCTGGGCAGCACGACGACGTTTCATTATTCTGCTCCTCCTCGGAGCAGTTGCTGTGGCATTTGTGACCATGGTCTTTATTGCGACATTTTCTAAGACGCCATCCTGTAGTGACGGGGTGCAGAACCAGGGAGAGACTGGCGTGGATTGCGGCGGACCGTGTCCGTACCTCTGCGCGGATCAAGCGCGTGTCCCGACGGTGCTATTCACGAAAGCCATCCCGAATGGCACCGGGCGCACTGATGTCGTGGCTTCGGTTGAAAATGTGAACGGCACCGCGGCTGCTAAAAATGTGCCCTACACCATTACGCTCTACGGAGTAGGACAGGTATTTGTGCAGAAAGTCACTGGCACATTCGACCTGCCGCCTTCAACGGCAGTCCCCGTATTCATTCCTGGCATCTCAAGCGGGAATCAGACGAATATCCATGCATTCCTCACTATCGATCCTTCGGTAATCCAGTGGTATACGTATGCAGCCAACACTATCCAGCGGCCAGTGGTCGTAAATACGCTCCTTGGCGGAGCCACTTCAACTCCTCGTATTGATGCGACTATTTCGAATGCAAGTGTGTCGCCCGTGACCAATCTGCAGGCCATCGTGCTGGTGCATGACGAGCAAGGAGAAGTCATTGCCGCCTCGCAAACTATTGTCCCGGTTATTCCGGCACAGGGGCAATCCACGGCGACCTTTACCTGGAACAGTGCTTTTCCGAGTACGCCTGCCAAGATAGAAGTGTTGCCGGTGATGCAATTGCCGTGAGTTCAGTCGAGCCGTATTTCAAAAGACTCGCGACCGCTAGCGGAGATTGGACGCTGCTTTTGCCAGCGCTCGCTCTCTCTCTTATCGGTATGCTTACTATGAGCACGTTCGGGCAAGGTGTGTCGCTTGCGCCGCGACAGCTGCTGTGGCTCGCCATCTCTCTCGGCGTCTATCTAGCTCTCTCAATGTTTGATGTTCGCTTCTTGCGGAGGACTTCAGTCGTGATGACGCTTTATGGTGTAGCCGCAACCATGCTGGTACTGGTACTCGTGACGACGCATGCAGTGATGGGTGCGCATGCATGGTTCTCGCTCGGCCCTATTTCGTTTCAGCCTGCCGATCTCGCAAAGCTGGCGCTCATCGTCCTTCTGGCGAAATATCTATCGCGCCGCTATGTCGCGATAGGCGATTTCCGGCATATCATCGTTTCCGGAGCTTACACGCTTGGTCTCGCTCTTTTGATACTCGTCGAACCGGACATGGGGAACACTATTATTTTCTGCGTGATATGGCTCGGCATGATGCTGGTCTCCGGTATTTCGAAGAAACATCTCGCGCTCTTGGGCATCATCGGCATCATCGCCGCATCGGTGCTGTGGTTCGGCGGTTTGAAACCCTATCAGCGAGCGCGCATCGTGTCATTCGTAAATCCTGCGAGCGATATTCACGGCGCTGGTTACAACGCGTATCAAGCGAAGATTGCAGTGGGGAGTGGGGAGCTCCTCGGGAAGGGCATTGGCTATGGCACGCAGAGCAAGCTGCGTTTCTTGCCTGAGTATCAGACAGATTTTATTTTTGCTGCGTTTGCAGAGGAGTGGGGATTTGTTGGGGTCGTATTGCTTCTTGCCGTCTACGGCCTTCTTTTCATACGCCTAGCACAGATAGCACGAGCGTCGGCTACGAATTTTGATGCCTTCTTTACTCTCGGTGTATTGCTCCTTTTTGCTGCTCACACGGCCATCCATGTCGGTATCAATGTGGGACTCTTGCCCGTGACCGGTACGACTATCCCGTTTATGAGCTCTGGCGGCTCGCATCTCGTGTTGGAGTTTGCCGCACTCGGTATTGTGACCTCACTTGCCCGCCATGGTCGCGGTGCGACGCGGGACATACAGTCGAACGAGTACCTAGGTGGTTAGCTTTGGTACACTGCAGATGCTTTCTCTACCATGTGCGTGAGCGAGAAGTCGCTCATATCTTTGGCATCAAGTATTTCGCCAACGCCGCCAACGCGATTTGCCTCAACAGGGAGACCAGCCGCTTTCGCTTCAAGAAGTACATACGGCAGACCCTCTTTGAGGGAGGGGAGTGCGAATACGTCGAACCCGTGTAGCACCTCGCTGGCTGGCATGAATCCGAATAACTTCACTTGAGACGCGAGTCCATATTCCTCTATTTTCTTCTCCAAATACAAGCGATCTTCTCCTTCACCAACGATGGCGACGTACATCTCAGGATTATTTTTTGCTTCCTCAATAAGAGAAATCTGATTTTTGTTATGGGTGAGTTCTCCGATGGTACCAGTGATACGCACACCCTTTGGGAAGGAGTCGCGGACGATATCTGCTGAGTAAAGAGGAAAATCCAAATCAATGCCGTTATAGATACGGGTGGTTTTATGTCCGATGAACGGCATTTTCTTAGCAACCGAAAGGTCGTAGTTTGAGACGACAATCACGTTGTGCGAGAGGAGAGCCGTCAGCCATGAAAATATATATATGAGGCCGCGGGAAATAGGATTACGTTGTTCCCAGAATGGCCAGCCGTGCGCTGTAAAAATAATCCTCGGAACGCCCGCAATACGTGCCGCGAGCGCACCAATACCTGCTGCTTTTGAAGAATTCAAATGTACAACATCTGGCTTTTCTTTGCGGAAGAGACGGAAGAGTTCAAAAAAGCTCTGCAGGTCGGCAAATGGGGATATGTCCCGCTCAAGGGAGAGAATAGGGTGGGTTGCTATGCCCGCTTCCTTCAATTTGAGCGCGAGCAGTCCCGGCTGCCCAAACGCTACTGCCACCTGAAATTGGTCTTTTGACAATGAAGTAGCGAGGTCGTAGACATACCGCTGGGCGCCGCCCCAGTTTGATTTCGTGATAACGAATAATATCTTCCGTCTAATAGGCTCATTCATAGGAGCAACTGTACAATAGATTTCCACGTTATAGTATCCATATCTATGGCTTTTAACCGCCGTGAGACGATTATTCTCCTTATAGGGGATTTCTTCATATTGGTCGCGTCCCTCTGGGTGGCGCTTCTTATACGTAACCTGGCCATACCGGCACCGCGTTACTTCGAGGCGAACTTCGTACCATTCTTGCCCATGTTCCTGCTCTCGCTTGTCGTGTTCTATGTGGCCGGTCTCTATGAGAAGCAAACGCGTCCCATCAGAAGTGCCATGGGCATCCGCATTTTTGGTGCACAAGCTGCGACCGTCGCTATTGCCGCAATTTTATTTTTCATATTTCCGCTTTCCATTGCGCCCAAGACCATCCTCGTGCTCTACCTCCTGGTGTCGGTACTGGCTGAAAGTCTGTGGCGCTTTTACCGCATGACGCGGGAAATGAACGAGTATAATCGCGTACCGGCACTGCTTGTTGGCAGCGGTCCGTCAGTGCTCGAGCTCTATGAGGAGGTACAAGGCAATGATCGATATATGATTCGGTTCGGTTCGTTCGTGGACGTCCATGGTCTTACTGTGGAGGAAGTGCGCACAGCCATGGCAAAAGGTATCGACGCGGGTGCGCATCTGCTGGTCGCCGATACGATTAATTCAACCACCATCCAGGAGGCGCTCAGTGTATCGAATCGCACGACGCAAGATATTGCCATTGTCGAGTTCGCGTCGCTCTATGAAGAGATATTCGATCGTGTGCCGCTTGAACATCTTGATGTGGCACAATTGCTCGAATCTCTGCCTGAACACCGTTCTCTATATGACGCAGCGAAACGCCTCTTTGATATCGCTCTTGCGCTCATCGGAGCGTTCATTGCGTTGCCATTCGTAGTAGTTGCGGCGGTGCTCTTGTTCATAAACGGAGGTACGCCTTTTATCTTTAACGAGCGTATTGGTCGTGGCGAGCATATATTTCGCATCGTGAAGTTGCGTTCCATGCTTCTGAATGACCATGGAGATCCTGAGTTGCAGAAAAAAAATCATGTGACAGCAATCGGCCGTATTCTTCGGAAAACCCGGATTGATGAATTACCACAGCTTTGGAACGTGCTTGTCGGCGACCTTTCTTTCATTGGTCCGAGACCGGAGCTTCCCAATCTTGTTGAGGTGTATGAACACGAGATACCGCAATACCGGATGCGCCATGTAGTCACCCCCGGCCTTTCCGGATGGGCGCAGATACATGATTATGATGCACCGCGCGGTGGCGCCGATGTCGTGCGGACGCGCCGCAAGCTTTCATTTGACCTTTACTACTTGAAGCATCGTTCTTTCGGTCTCGATCTCGCTATTGCTTTGAAGACGCTGCGTGCTTTGCTTTCTTTTTCTGGAACATAACTATGGACTACATACTCGTTACTGGTGGAGCAGGATTTATCGGGAGCCATCTCGTGGCGCTCCTAGTAGAAAAGGGGATGAGAGTTCGGGTATTCGATTCGCTTATAAGCGGGAAGCGAGAACGAATACCAGTGGATGCTGACTTCATACAAGGGGATATACGAGATACAGAAGCGCTCGCGGAGGCAATGAAAGATATCACGCGTGTCGTACATTTGGCCGCACAGGTCTCGGTTCCTGCTAGCGTCGAAAATCCAGCACTCACTCACGAAGTGAATGTTATCGGCACCAGAAATGTGTTTGAAGCCGCTCGTCATGCGGGGGTCAAGCGCGTTGTCTATGCATCCTCCGCTGCAGTGTATGGAGATCATCCTGAACTTCCCAAGACTGAAGAAAGTCTGCTTCAGCCGAAATCTCCCTATGCGACTTCAAAAGCAACGAATGAAGTCGATGCTCTAGCATCAGGCCTCTCGACGATGGGACTCAGGTTCTTCAATGTGTATGGTCCAGGTCAAGAAGCGAATCATCCCTATGCCTCGGTTATTCCACGATGGGTCGCTGCTGCTAAAGACAATCGTCCAATCGTCCTCTATGGAGACGGTACTCAAACGCGCGATTTTGTTCATGTAGACGATGTTGCCCGCGCCCTTCTTCTTGCTCTCGACTCAACCTACATCGGGGTTTGTAATATCGCTTCTGGTACCGAAACGGTTCTCCGTGATGTTCTTCTCTCCATTACAGAAACGCTCGGTCGGAATATCCTGCAGGAGAGCGAACCCCCTCGTTCAGGAGATATAAAAAGAAGTTTCGCGCAGATTAGTCGTGCGCAGGAAACGATTGGTTTCGTGCCCGAAGTCTCGCTTGAAGACGGGTTGCGAGATCTTTTAACATGATTGTTAACGGTCGCGAACTAGCTGGAGAAGTGCTTGCGCGAGCACATGCTCGCGCGGAAGTGCTTGGAAAAACTCCGCAAGTCGTTGCCATCGTCGCAAATGAGACGCCGGCGACTAAATCATATCTCTCAATCAAGGCGAAACGTGCTGCAGATGCAGGATGTTCTCTCGAAATAAACGCATTCGGCATGGACGTATCTACTGAATCTCTCAAAGAGGCAGTGCTCGCTTCAGATGCCGATGCTATCGTCGTGCAACTTCCGCTTCCAGAATGTGTCGATACTCAAGCGGTATGTGATGCTATTCCTCTCGTAAAAGATGCAGATGTACTCGCGCGAGCCGCGCGAGAGAAATTCGAACGAGGTGATAAGGAAGCTCTACTTCCGCCAGTCGTGGCTGCTGTGCGGGAGATTTTCATAACATATGACGTGAATCCGAAAGGGAAGAATGCTGTGGTTGTTGGTGACGGATGGCTCGTCGGCAATCCATGTGCCGCGTGGCTCACCCAACAAGGTGCTACCGTCGTGACGCTCACGAAGGAATCAGAGAACATCCCCGCGGCGCTTCGCGCCGCGGATATCATCATCTCCGGCGTCGGTGTCCCGCATCTCATCCAGCCTGACATGCTGAAAGATGGTGTGGTTCTCATTGATGCGGGAACGTCTGAATCAAATGGGGAAGTGGCAGGCGATGCTGATCCAGCATGTGCAGACAAGTGCTCACTTTTCACCCCAGTTCCTGGCGGCGTCGGCCCGCTCGCTGTTGCCTGCCTCTTTGAGAATGTAGTAACGCTTGCGGAAAGGACAACACATCCGTAATGCACGCAAGACTTCGCTTTTTTTATAATTCGTCTATAATCCCCATATGACTCGTTTTCGAGTGTTCGCCGCCATCGCCCTCGTTGCAGGGTTTTTGCTTACCTATTTCGTATGGTCTACGGAGACCAATCCGCTCAGCTCCTACCGCTTCAAGCTCGGTCTCGACCTCGCAGGAGGCACCGAGCTCGTCTATAAGGCCGACATGAGTCAAACGCCGGCTGCTGACCGCGCCGATGCCCTTTCAGCACTCCAGGGGGTGGTGGAGCGTCGTGTGAACCTGTTCGGCGTTGCTGAACCTTTGGTCCAGACTGAAGAGGCAAGCGCGCTCTCCGGTACCACTGAAGATCGTCTCATCGTTGACTTGCCAGGTGTTACTGATATTAAGGCCGCAGTCGCAGCCCTTGGTCAGACACCGACGCTTGAATTCAAACTCGCAACCACCACGACGGTCGGTACGACCACTGCAGTGACATTCACTCCAACTGGTCTTACTGGCCGCTATCTCTCGAGCGCCACTCTTGGTTTCGGTTCAGGCGCGACGGCAGGCATTACCTCGCCGCAAGTCATTCTTAATTTCAATAGCGATGGCGCAAAACTTTTCGAAAAGATAACGAGCGAGAATGTCGGACAGACGCTTGCTATTTTCCTCGATGGACAGCCTATTTCTGAGCCAACTATTCAAGAGGCTATCCCGGGAGGACAAGCGACGATTACCGGCCGCTTCACCGCAACCGAAGCACGCGACCTCGTACGCAATCTGAACTTCGGTGCGCTTCCGGTGCCTATCACGCTTGAGAGTAGTTCAGCGGTCGGTCCGACACTTGGTTCAGTGGCTATTTCCTCTGGTGTGAAAGCTGGCATTATAGGCTTCCTCATTGTCGCGCTCTTTATGGTCGTGTGGTACCGCCTCCCAGGCGTCATCGCGGCTCTGGCACTTGCAGAATATCTCGCGTTCATGCTTTCCGTCATTAAAGTCATCCCCGTCACACTCACTGCTTCTGGCATCGCTGGGCTCATCATTTCGGTCGGTATGGCTGTCGATGCGAACGTGCTTATCTTCGAGCGCACCAAAGAGGAATTGCGCGAAGGCAAGGGTCCGCGGGAAGCAGTGCACATCGGCTTCAATCGCGCATGGCCTGCTATTCGCGATGGGCATCTGACCATGATTATGTCGGGCATCATCCTCTTCTGGCTCGGAACGAGCATCGTACAGGGCTTCGCGCTCGTATTCGTACTCGGCGTGCTTGCGTCATTCATCTCAGCCGTGTCACTCTCTCGCGTCTTCTTGCTCGCTATAGTTCCTGAAGAAGGGCAGGGTGTCTGGAAGTTCCTCCTTAGTTCAGGTTTCCATAAAAAATAATCTATGTTCATCATTGCTCACCGTACGTTCTTCTTCTGGTTCACCGGCATCATCCTTGTCGCGGCAGTCGGCGCTATCTTCGCCTATGGACTCCCGCTCGGCATCGACTTCACGGGCGGCTCCCTGATGGAACTGAGCTATCCAAGCGGTCGTCCAGCTTTGACTGCAATCCAAGATCAGCTCACTGCTGCGCAGATTGGTACGGTCTCAGTGCGTGCTGTCGGTACTACTGATGTCTCGATTCGTACGCGTACGCTTACCCCAGTAGAACACGATACAGTCCTCTCGGATCTCTCTAAGACGGCAAGCACGACGGAACTTTCCTATACCTCTGTCGGTCCAGCACTCGGCAGTCAATTTGCGAACAAAGCGCTCTGGGCCATCTTCGCCGTCATTCTTGTCATTGTGCTCTACATTGCTTTTGCCTTCAGGAAAGTCTCGAAGCCGGTACCTGGATGGGGGTATGGACTCACCGTCATCGCAATGCTTGCGATTGATATCATCGTGCCTACTGGGTTCTATGCCGCGTACGCACACTTCACGGGTGCAGAAGTTGACTCGCTCTTCATCGTCGCGCTCCTCTCGCTCCTCGGCTACTGCGTGAATGACGTCATCGTCATTTTCGACCGCATCCGTGAGCACCTTGCCAGGAACGAACGATCCGGACTGAAGGAGTCTTTCGAGGATACGATAGGGAAGTCTATCAGCGAGACGATGACTCGTTCCATCAATACGGCGCTTACCGTGGTGCTTGCGCTCCTCGCGCTCATTTTCCTCGGCGCTCCGACGACTCGCAACTTCGCACTCGTTATGCTCGTCGGTGTTGCTGCTGGCACCTTCTCTTCGATTGCACGCTCAGCACCGCTCCTCATCCCCATCGCTAAATGGTTCGCTAAATAAAACCGCCTCTCTCCTTTTAGAGTACGAGAATGGGCGAGTGATATACTATGAAGCGAGAATATGTTGCGCTCATTAAGTCGGAAAGAGACTGCTTCTCAAGGCTTTACGCTCATTGAGCTTCTCGTAGTTATCTCCATCATTGGCATTCTCTCCTCTGTAGTACTTGCATCACTCTCATCAGCACGAGGAAAGGCTCGCGATGCCGAGCGTGCTTCGGATATAACGGAAATTAATAAGGCGCTCCAAATGTATTACATCGACCATGGTACGTATCCTTCCACTGGGTCTTTGAACACTGTGTATATGGATCCAGGTTGCAAGACTGCGGGCGCGACAGACCAGATAACAGCGAGCTGGGTGCCTGGGCTCGTTGCCGGAGGCTATATAGGGAAGCTGCCGCAAGACCCGCGCCCTGCAGATGTCGCCTTCGGTAGCACCGTTGGCGGTGCATGCTACATGTATTCAAGCGATGGACAATACTACGTCCTTTCTGCTTGGGACACGGTAGAAAACCCTATAACTTCTGGTGGGCTTTATTCTGTCGCAGGGTTCCGCGAACCCGGATATAACGTCATTGATGCAGTATATATTTGCAACCTCTCCTATTTTCCGCCGTATTATCAGCACTCTTACACGTTTACGAACGTCTCATGTTCCTAGCTGATAACCGTTCCGATAAAGGGCTTGTCATCAAGATAGCTTGAGAATTCTTGGAGCTTGGTGCCATTGATGATGGCTACTTCAAGTCCGAGCGACTCTGCTTCTTTGGCAGCAACAGGATCAAACGGGGAAGAGAGTCCCGGGTCCCACTCTTTCGGGATAATCTCTCGAAAATCTGACCAAGAAATCTTTTCTATTTTCTTCGCATGCGGATTCTTCTTCGGGTCGCTGTCATATACATAGTCGATATTGGAAAGGTTCACGAGACGTGTGGCACCGAGATTCTTTGCCATGAGCACAGCATCGTAGTCAGTCGAGCAACCTGGCTGCCAGCCTGCGGCGATGATGATAGGCTCTTCAGCCTCAATATCAATGGTCGGATTCTTAATGACCTGTGGGTGTGCATAGCCGACGAAAATATTTCGCAAGAGTTGTGCGTTCAAACGAGTAGCATGAATGCCAATCCAGTCGAGATCGTGGCGGGAAAGCGGTGTGACAGCGTTTGCGGCATCCTGATATCGTCGCGCGGTCTTGCCGCCGCCGGCGATGATGGAGAAGGTGAAGCCTCGTTGCACTTTTTCAAGAATGAGTGCTTTGAACTGCGTAAGAAAATCGACATCGATTGCATCAGGGACGATAAGAGAACCTCCAACTGATACAACAACTCTCTCCCGCTTAATCGCGTTCATACAGCAAGGGTGACGGCTCCATAAACTATAGCGCTTTGGTTAGCGTACGCAAGTTGTTTTTGCCTGTTTTCGTGTCAGTAGATTTTTCTGCAGCCTTTGCGATGAGCCAAGAAGACGATTGTACCTTCCCGCCTGCTCCCACATTGTAGACAAGATCAATGCCAAGCTCTTTGCAGAGGGCAACTTCGGGTACTGGGTCTCCATCGGGCTTTCGGTCGCCGCCATTGGCAAAGACATGCGGTTTTATTTCTTGCAACTCACGGCACACGCTTCGATCTGCGTCCCCGGGCGCATGCTGGGTAATCACAACCCGATCAATCCCCTTAATCGCTTCGATTATCTCTTTGCGTTCCTTAGCGGACATAAAAGGTCTCCCTTTTTTATCAGCAAGCCAATTGTCATTATTGAGGATAACGACGAGCTCATCCCCGAGTTTTCTCGCCTCCTGGAACAATCGAACATGCCCGATATGTATCGGGTCAAATCCGCCCGACACTGCCACGATTTTCCTTTTTTCCATATTTCAAACTATACCATCCTTGTTCCGCTCAACAATACTTCCGTGATGCGGTATGATAGTACCTATGTCACTAGAATCATGGAACGGAGGATATGTACCTGGAGAAATAGACGATAGGAAACTCTTTCTTGCCCCGAAGCAGGAACTAGTTCCTTTGAAAGATTCTAAAGAAATCAATAAAGCGAAAGACGCTTTATTGAAGGCACAATCGGCTCTCTCTAGGGTCGGATTATCAGAAAAGGAGAGGGGAGAGTGGGAGGATAAAAAGGCTGAATTGGTCAAGATTCTACGGGCAAGCGGTCAGGCTATATAAGGAGAAATAGGGGGTGTTGACGCCGCTCCGGTACTCCTATAGTATGGCTATTAGCGTTCCGCACTTGCGGGACGGGGTTTGTTTTCGCTCTCTGACAACTAAATACGTGAACGCCCGGCATGGAGATGCCGGGCAAAATCCCGTATCACTTTTAAGAATGGTGATACGGGAATCAAAAGATGTGTGAATTCTTTTGTTCCGCCTATTCTTATTGAGAGTTTGATCCTAGCTCAGGATGAATGCTGGCGGCGTGGATAAGTCATGCAAGTCAAGGGGGCCCGCAAGGGCAACCGGCAAACGAGGTAGTAACACGTAGGTACATCCCCCGAAGTCGGGCATAGCCATCCGAAAGGATGGGTAATTCCCGATAGTCCCGCAAGGGTAAAGGTTTTTCGCTTTGGGAGCGGCCTGCGTAGTATCAGCTAGTTGGTAAGGTAATGGCTTACCAAGGCTACGACGCTTAGGGGAGCTGAGAGGCTGACCCCCACCGATGGAACTGCGACACGGTCCATACTCCTACGGGAGGCTGCAGACGAGAATATTCCGCAATGGACGAAAGTCTGACGGAGCGACGCCGCGTGCTGGATGAAGTGCCTTGGTACGTAAACAGCTTTTATCGGGGACGAAGTTTATTGACGGTACCCGATGAATAAGGGGCTCCTAACTCTGTGCCAGCAGGAGCGGTAATACAGAGGCCCCAAGCATTATCCGGAATCACTGGGCGTAAAGGGTGTCTAGGCGGCCATATTAGTCTCTCGTTAAATCCGTGGGCTCAACCTACGGCTCGCGAGGGAAACGGTATGGCTCGAGGGCGTAAGAGGTGCATGGAACTCATGGTGGAGGGGTGAAATCCGTTGATATCATGGGGAACACCAAAGGCGAAGGCAATGCACTGGTACGTTCCTGACGCTCAAACACGAAAGCCAGGGTAGCGAACGGGATTAGATACCCCGGTAGTCCTGGCCCTCAACGTTGCTCGCTCGCTTTACGGAGTATCGACCCTCTGTGAGGCTAAGCTAACGCGGTAAGCGAGCCGCCTGGGTAGTACGATCGCAAGATTAAAACTCAAAGGAATAGACGGGGACTCGCACAAGCAGTGGATTATGTGGCTTAATTCGTCGATAAACGAAGAACCTTACCAAGGTTAGAAATCCAGCTGCATCCGACCCGAAAGGGACGGAGCCTTCGAGGGTGCTGGACAGGTGATGCATGGTCGTCGTCAGTTCGTGGTTTGAACTGTTCCCTTCAGTGGGGTAACGAACGCAACCCCCGTTGCCTGTTGCCTATATGGTCAGGCGAGACTGCTCCCTCACGGGAGAGGAAGGTGGGGATGACGCCAGATCAGCATGTCCCTCTGATACCTTGGGCTGCACACATAATACAATGGTCGGTACAACGGGTTGCAATATCGTAAGATGGAGCTAATCCTTATAAAACCGACCCCAGTACGGATTGAGGTCTGCAACCGACCTCATGAAGCCGGAATTGCTAGTAATCCCAGGTCAGCTAAACTGGGGTGAATACGTTCTCGAGTCTTGTACTCATTCAGAAATGTGCTTGGTAGTTATTCAATCCAGTCCGTTTAAATCGGACCCTCGCCTAGTACGCGAGCGTAGCAAACGAGCAGTCAGTGACCGCGAGGTCATTGGCGGAGAGTTCTAGTAGCAAAGAGCAGCCCTCCTATAGAGATATAGAGCGTATGTGCGACCCATTCTGGTGAGTAATGGGGAAGCGCTTCACAATCGCGCTGAGTGGATGCAAGGAACGGAATGAATAATGACCCAAGGAGATCTCATAGGAATCGAGATATAAACACCTATGAGAAGTCAGCTGTGTCGTAGTACCATGCGGTAAGTTACACTTACGGTATGGGAAGGACACTTCCGACAGTTAGTAACGAATATGTCGTTGGGCTTACGGACGGCGAAGGCTGTTTCTACGTTAACGTAGGAAAGTCTTCGCGGTATCGATCAGGGTATCGAATCCAACTGCATTTTCATCTGAAAATGCAGGAGCGAGATCGAGAATTGCTCGAGAAAGTGCGAAATACGATAGGGTGCGGCGAGGTCTACTTCCAAAAGGAGCAGCGAGCCAATCACTGTCAATGTTATCGTTACACCGTAAGTTCAGAACGGGACATGCAAGCGATTGTTATCCCATTCTTCAAGACATATCCGTTGCAGAGTGCGTCGAAAGGTGCGAGCTTCGATATTTTCTGTCAGATAGCTGCTCTCGTAAAAGAGGGAAAGCATCTGAATCCAGAAGGTATCGAGGAAATTCGCGACCTCAAATCACGCATGAATCAAAAAACTGTGGGACTCGCGTAGTACGAGAAATTCGTACGCTACGTGGGAACGCAAGGACGTCTCGGTCTATTGCAATCCGCCCGTCAAGTCAAGGGAGCTGGGGGTACCCGAAGGTCTGCCTTGCGCAGGACTACGGTAAATTCAGTGACAAGGACTAAGTCGTAACAAGGCACGGGTAGCGGAAGCTGTTCGTGGAACATATCCAATTTGGAATCGCTATTGCTCGAAAGGCATAGCATGTCGATCTGGTTCGCGGAATTCAAGAGAG
>DIZH01000009.1:15113-31300 GCA_002429325.1 Patescibacteria group bacterium UBA6033
CTCTTGAATTCCGCGAACCAGGAGAAATGGTACTCGTCTCTAAACGGTACTCGGAAGTCGGATAACGTAACCCGATGGCATTTGAGAGCCACATATGAGCTCTCAAATGGGACAGAATAGGCGGAACAAAAGAGCGCACAACAACATCTTTTCTTACTCAATATAAAAGCCCCAGGAGGGCTTTTATATTCTGTTGTTGTGCGGGGCGGAGCGATGTTTTGCCAGCAGGCAAAACCGCGAGCCGGGGTCGCGCAAATCTGCGAGCGACGGCGAGCGGATTATGCGTGACCACACATCTTTCTACATTAACTCAGCGATGAGACGAATTTTTTACGGCTTACGCCAGCAAGTAATTGTTGGACTATTTTACAATTAGGCCGTAAAAAATTCGTCTCATTGGCATACTCAACACAAAACGCCCCTCACGGGGTGTTTTCGTTTTACGCAACTGGCTTGAGATGGTATCATTAGTGTCAATGGACCTACTTCTCGTCGCTGCTCTCATGACTTTTGCGCTACTTGTCTTTGTTTTTGGGCTCGTTTTTCTTACTTATAAACTCGAAACCGCACGCCGCAGGAGAGTTTTCCTTAAAATAAGCAGGGAGTATGGGCTCGCTTCAAGTCCTCAGAATTACCCGCTGAGTACGATCATCATAAAAGACAGGGCCTATATAAGGTTCTCAGTAGCAGGAACAGTGCGCGGTCATACGATACTTATCGAAGATATTTTTACAAATATTGTCTTAGACCAGTCTTATGGTTTTTTTATGTTTGCCTCCAATCTTCCTTATGGAAGGGGTCTCCCCATGCGTATAAAAACACAAACTAGAGTCACTATTGATGGCACGGTCCGGGTTCTTGATGATACGAATTTCTTCAACGCTGTTCCGTATAAGGAAATCAAGGAATTACTAGACGGCCTTGTTTAGAAGAATAACCGGCCCTGTCTTTTTATGATGCAAGTTCGAGCATTGCTGCGTCGTTGTTGAGTGCTGCGAGAGCCAGCTGCGCCACACAGCGGCGCCTACCATGAGCATGCAGGCGGCCATGGATCGCTGTGGCAATTCGGCTACGACGGATCGGTCACGGACCGGGAAGGAAAGAAGAAGGACATCAGTGAATTCTGGGAAGAATTCGCCGGTCCGTACCCTGCGAACCTGTCGCTCGCGCGTCACTGGAACCAGCGAAGCTATGAGTGGAATCCCGACGACATCGCGTTTCAGTTCCTCGTGAGTTGTTCACGGAAAGAACAGTTCGAGAGCTACGTGAGGGAATGCATGCAACTGCTGAAGGACGAGATAGCGGTGCATTGCGGCTGATGTGCCCGCATGCGACGGCCCGGAATCGATTCCGGGCCTCGTTTTTTATGAAAATGAGAAAGTGGAAGAATTATCCACAAAAGAACCTGAGTTGTATATATACTGTATCGGGTCTTGGTATGATTTATATATGAAGTCAGTTGAACGTGAGAAAGCAATTGAATTGCGGCTGACGCAAAAGTTAGGGTATGGCGAGATTGCTAAACAAGTCAAAGTCTCGAAGAGCACCCTGTCACGGTGGTTAGAAGATCTACCTCTTTCCGACGAGCGAATGCTTGAACTTCGCCGTCAGACATGGAGCCGTGGAGAGGTAAAGCGCGAAAAGTTCAGACAGACTATGCGCGCGAAGCGTGATGAACGTGAGCAGAAGATTTATCTAACTCAGAAAAAGAAACTTTCTCATATTTCCGATCCATCGCTCTTTATAGCAGGACTTATGCTCTATGCCGCAGAAGGAGACAAAAAGAGTCGTGCCGAGATAGCATTCACGAATACCGATTCCTTCATGGTACTGTTCTTCGCTCGCTGGCTTGAGAAATTTCTTGGTATTGAGCAAAGCAAGTTACGCATCCAGCTCCATTTATACGAAAACATGGATATCTGTGCAGAAGAAAGGTATTGGAAGAAGCAGTTGAATATGATCCAAACACAACTCTGCAAGACTCAAATCAGACCAATGAAGGCTGGAGGCTTTTCATATCGAGAACCGTTTCGTCATGGCACCTGCAAGTTATATATTGGGGGCGTTCTTAAGAAAGCCGAGCTGATGTTGTCTATTCGGGCTTTTTTTGATACATATAGTATACGCTCGCAAGCGTAGCTCAGTTGGTAGAGCATCCGCCTGATACGCGGACGGTCGAAGGTTCGAATCCTTCCGCTTGCACCACATAGTTATACCCATTCACTGTCTCGGTACGGACAAGGGGCGGGTATACTAGAAGATATGGAAAAGAAAATTCTTCTTGCAAGCGCCCTTCTGGCAACTATCGTTATTGTCATCTTCTCTCTTATGCAGGCATCGTCCGTCGTAACGGACGCTCAGTACGCTTCCTCAGGAGTGCCATTTACCCGACTCATGCAAGGAGAAACGTCTGGTGTGACGGAACGAGTAAATTACGTCCTCACTTCTTCGCAAGAACTAAATGCACTCTGGAAAATAATCGGTGCTACTAGTACGCCGCCCCAGATAGATTTTAAGTCAGAAGCAGTGCTCGCGGTATTTGCCGGTGAAAGCGCACAAACGAGAGTCGCCATCGCGCGGATTGAAGACGCTCAGGGTGTAGGGAAGCGTATCGTTTCCGTCGTCCTTGTGAAGCCAGAGGGTTCTTGTGCCACGGAAAAAAGCTCCTTGTCTCCATTTGAAATAGTCTCTATGGCAGCGTCTCCTCTCCCTCTTACTCATGAAGATATCGTAGCGACGACGAGTTGCTCAAATTAGACCGAAGTGGTCGGGTGCGTTAGGATTTGCACAATGGATGCCCCGGCATATTTCAAAGGGAAAAAGATAACATGCATGGGCCTCGGGCTCTTGGGTGGGGTCGGCGATATTGCGTACCTCGCCGAGAGCGGGGCAGACATTATTGCTACCGACCTGAAAAGTGAAGAGGAATTGCAGCCCTCGCTTGAGGTGCTGAAGAAATATCCGAACATTCGCTACACCATTGGCAAACATGAACTCGCTGATTTCCAGGACCGCGATATTGTCATCAAGGCGCCCTCAACTCCACTCGATTCCATCTATATCGCGGAAGCGCATAAAAGCGGCGCACTGGTCACCATGTGGGCGGCACTGTTCGCACAGTTCGCGAGGGAAGAGGGAACGACCATCGTCGGCATCACGGGTACTCGCGGTAAAACAACGGTGACGGCAATGCTTTTTGCTATTCTCGATTTAGCATATAAACAGGGCCTAAACCACTCCGAAGGAGTGGTCGGCCGAACAGGTTTGCTTCGCAAACCTGTTTTAGGCGGGAACGTACAGGGGACTTCAGTATTGCCGCAGCTCGCGAAGGTCTCGCCTGAGACAATCGTAGTGCTTGAATTGGATTCGTGGAAGCTGCAGGGCTTCGGTGAAGCGAAGATGAGTCCGCATATCGCAGTATTCACCACCTTCTATGCCGACCATATGAATTATTACAAAGAGAGCATGGATGCGTACCTCGCCGACAAGGCGAACATATTTTTATACCAAACCGAAGCAGATACGCTGGTGCTTGGGAAACAATGTGCGCCGACTATTATTGAGAAGTATGGCGATGCGATACAGGCAAAGACGCTCGTCGTCGATGAGCTCAAACTGCCCGATACCTGGATGCTCCGCATTCCAGGCATGCATAACCGGTACGATGCCGCACTCGCGCTCGCTGTCGCTCGTGCACTTTCCATTCCGGATGAGGTGAGTCGTCAGGCGCTCGAATCGTTCGCTGGCGTACCGGGGCGACTCGAATTAGTCAGAGAGGTGAGGGGTGTGAAAATCTATAATGACACGACTTCCACGACGCCCGAAGCGACGCTCGCTGCTCTCAGTGCACTAGGCACGGAGAATACTATCGTCATTGCTGGAGGGACTGATAAGAATCTGGATATGAATGCGCTCCTTCTGAAGCTTGCTGAAGTGAAGCGCGTCATTCTGCTTTCGGGTACTGGGACGAACAGAATACTTGAGTGGCTTCCTACTGCGTCGGTCTATGATTCGCTTTCTGCTGCTATCGCCGAAGCGCTCGTGTCAGCAGTTCCGGGCGACGTCATTCTTTTCTCGCCGGCATTCACATCGTTTGGGATGTTCAAGAACGAGTATGACCGTGGCGATCAGTTTAATAGTCTCGTGCACTCACTTTCATAATGATTGGCATTTTCGATTCCGGTTCGGGCGGATTGACGGTATTGAAAGCCATTCGGGAGCAGATGCCATCAGCGGACAGTCTCTATTTCGGCGATATCAAGAATGCGCCCTACGGTTCGAAGTCGACGAATGAACTTTCGGTGCTCACGGTGCATGCGATAGAACTTCTTCAGAAGCGCGGTGCGGAGAGCATCGTGAGCGCGTGCAACAGCGTATCGGCCTCGCTCGCAATCTCGCTCTTCGACGCACTCTCGCTTGCGCCGGATCACCTCATAGAAATGGTTGGACCGACCGTGAATTCGTTTAAAAATTCTTCCGCTCGATTACTTCTCGTAGCAACGCCAGCAACGATTAACTCAGAAATCTATCAGAACGCATTTCGCATGATTGGCAAAGACGTGGCAGTGGTTGCTATTCCTGATTTAGCATCATCCATTGAGTTCGGAAGTTCCGAGGAGGAGATTGAGACTATCATTCGAAATGCTTTCAAAGATGTACCACTGAATGAATTTGATGTGCTCATCCTTGCATGCACCCACTATCCGCTTGTGGAAACTATATTCGCGCGTGTACTACCAAACTCCATTACATTATTTGACCCAGCGTTCGCAGTGGGCGAGCGGGTGAAGAAACAGCTGTGGCCGCGAGAAGTCGGCGATGGCACGACTCGTTTCATCATCAGTACAGATTCCCAGCATTTTCGAGCTCGAGTTGCAGGGCTCCTGCCGGAAGGCGGATTCTCGATTGAAGTGCTAGATTAATCCTATCTATGGGGCAGGAAATGAAAAAGGTCCATTTTGTCGGTATTGGCGGCATTGGCATGTCTGCGCTTGCGCAATTGCTGCAGCATGATGGTAATGTCGTTACGGGTTCGGATCGCGATGCAGCTCCGACGACCGTCCTGCTTGAAATGAAAGGCATTAGGGTCGTCATAGGACAGAAGGCAGAGAATGTGCCAGAAGATGCGGATATGGTTGTGTATAGCGATGCGGTGCCAGAAGATAATGCGGAACGAGCGCGAGCACGCGAACTTGGTATGCCTCAACTCTCGTATTTCGCCATGCTTGGGATGGTGGCAAAGACGAAGCACACTGTCGCCATTGCGGGCACACATGGCAAGACGACCACCACGGGCATGCTCGCGAAAATACTGCAGGATGCAGGAGCATCGCCGACAGCCATCATCGGCTCTATCGTGAAAGATTTTGGTTCGAACTACCTTGCAGGGAATTCAAACATTTTCGTCGTTGAGGCATGCGAATATCGCGACCATCTGCTTGAACTCTCGCCGCAGGTGCTCGTGATAAATAATCTCGAATGGGACCACACCGACTATTTCCCATCGCTTGAAGCATTACAAGCAACTTTCCAAAAGGCGATTGTGCGTGTACCGGCGGATGGCGCTATTGTGACTGACCCGTCCAATCCGAATATCGCTCCACTTCTTGTACATGCAAAAGCGAAAGTCATCGACTACACGCAAGAGTCATCCTATGCACTCCGATTGCCGGGCGAGTTCAATCAGAGTAATGCGCGTGCGGCCGCAGCGGCCGCACGCATCGTGCTTCCAGTGCTCACGGATGCTGCTATTGCCGCTTCGCTCGCAGCATTCCATGGCACGTGGCGGCGATTTGAATACAAGGGCAAGACAGCTCAAGGCGCTGACGTGTATGACGACTATGCGCACCATCCGACAGCCGTGAGCGTTACGCTCAAAGCACTTCGTGCCAACGTGAAAGGCCTGCCTGCGCAGGCAGGGAAGATATACGTCGCGTTCCATCCGCACCTCTATAGCCGCACGCGCGACCTGCTTGATGAATTCGCTATCGCATTTGTGGATGCCGACAAGGTGTTCATCGCCCCTATCTATGCCGCGCGCGAAGTCGATGACGGCTCTATTTCAAGCGAGATACTTGCTGAGCGCATACGAGCGACGGGCGTCGACGCCGTCGCGCTCCCTTCATTTGATGCTATCGAACAAGCTCTTGCCGAGGCAGGAGAAGGCGACACCATCATGACTATGGGCGCCGGCGATATCTACAAAGTTGCTGATACACTTGTGGCACACACCTGATATGGGAACACTCTCAATTGTTGCGACACCGATAGGGAACTTGGAGGACATCACACTCCGTGCTCTCCGCACGCTCAAAGAGTGCGATGTCATCTACGCCGAAGACACGCGCGTCATATCGAAATTGCTTTCGCGGTATGAGATACAGAAGCCGCTGCAGCGGCTCGATGCTGCAACTGAAGCGAAGAAAGCAGACGATGTTATTGCGCGGCTCGAAGCAGGTGAGCGGATCGTCTTTGTGAGCGATGCGGGCACGCCAGGCATCTCAGACCCTGGGACTCGGCTGGTAGCGCAGGTGCGCACACAGTTGCCGGATGCAGTCATTGAGGCGATACCAGGAGCGTCCGCGCTCACAGCGGCGCTCTCCATTTCAGGTATCGACACCGCTGCGTTCACTTTCCTCGGATTCCTTCCACACAAGAAAGGCCGTCAGACAGCATTGAAGAGTCTCGCGACAAGCGAAATCCCAGTGGTGCTGTATGAATCTCCGCACCGCATAGAGAAGCTGCTTGAGGAATTAAAAGAGCTTTCAGTACGGCATGTGGTCGTGGCTCGTGAACTCACCAAGGTCCACGAAGAGCTTATTTCGGGAACGGTAGCGGAGCTGCAGGCTCATTTTGTGGCACATCCAGATGCCGTGCGAGGAGAATTTGTGGTGATAGTAACCCCCTGATATACTTAGCTCATGTCCCGCACAAGCGCACTTATCCTTCTCGGTGTTCTGATTATCCTCATTCCTTTTTCTGGGTTGCCGATTGCACTTCGGACCCTTCTTCAAGAGCTGTGCGGCGTCTCCGTACTTGGTATTGCTCTGATGCTCCGTACACACGAGGTACAGCGCACCGAAGCCGCTGTCGAGTAATTGCACAGTCATGATGCATGCGCGCTATAAGCGTGCGTGCATTTGATATACTCATAGCAATGGAGAATCCCGAGCGTATCACGTACTTTGCTGCGACTGACGCCAGAGGGAATTATGTCCCCTTCGGCATCAAGTCAAAAGATCGCGATCGCCACATGTATGTGATCGGCAAGACGGGCATGGGCAAATCAACCTTGCTCGAGAACATGGCCATTCAGGATATCCGGAATGGCGAAGGATTCGCTTTCCTCGATCCGCACGGCAGCGCAGTTGAGAAACTTCTCGACTATATTCCCGAAGAGCGCATCAAGGACGTCGTGTATTTCGCGCCGTTCGATATGGAGCACCCCATCGCCTTCAATGTGATGGAGGACGTCGGCTACGATAAGCGCCATCTCGTGGTGAGCGGACTCATGGCGACGTTCAAGAAGATCTGGGAGGACGCGTGGAGCGCTCGTATGGAGTACATCCTCACCAATACGCTTCTCGCGCTCCTTGAGTATCCGGACGCGACCTTGCTCGGGGTCAATCGCATGTACACCGACAAGCTCTATCGCCAGAAAGTGGTCGATAACGTGAAAGATCCGGTGGTGAAGGATTTCTGGACCAAAGAGTTTGCGAATTACGGCGACCGTTATACGCAGGAGGCGACACCTGCCATCCAGAACAAAATAGGACAATTCACCGGCAATCCGCTTATTCGGAACATCATCGGCCAGTCGAAATCCTCATTCGATATCCGCACCATGATGGATGAGAAGAAAATCCTCATCATGAATCTCTCGAAAGGATTGGTAGGGGAGACCAACATGCGCCTCTTGGGTTCCATGCTCACCACGCGAATTTTCCTCGGTGCCATGAGCCGCGCTGGCCTCAAGTCGGCAGAGCTCGATAAGCTTCCGCACTTCTATTTCTATGTCGACGAATTCCAGAACTTCGCCAACGAGACATTCTCCGAGATACTTTCAGAATCGCGTAAATATAAACTCAATCTCGTCATTGCGCATCAATACATCGAACAGATGGAAGAAGAGGTCCGTGATGCCGTATTCGGAAACGTCGGTACGACGGTCGTGTTCCGCGTCGGCCCATTCGATGCCGAGGTATTGGAGACGGTGTTCGCTCCTAAGTTCATGAAAGAAGATATCGTGACACTCGACAAGCGCCAGGTATATCTGACACTTATGATTGATGGTGTCGGGTCAGCACCATTCTCTGCCGTCACCATTCCGCCTATCGAGCCGCCACCTACCTCGTACCGCGACGCTATCGTTGAAGCATCGCGCTCTCAATTTGCGACGCCCCGCGCCGGTATCGAGAGTTCTATCATGGAAGAATTGGCTGCGAGCGCAGCCGCTCCCGCGCCGGCTGATGCGCGTATGAATCGATTCGGTCCGCCGAAGCGCCCGCCAAGCGAAGTGAAGCGGGCTGCTGCTCTAAAAACAACCTCGCATCCTACCGCGACCCCGCAAGAAAAAGCGCCAGCTACTCGGTCGATAGACGCTGTGCATGAAAACCCTCGACCTCTGCCCCCCATCGTCCACTCGCATCCAGAAGTGCCAAAGAGAGAAGAGCACCATGAGCGCAAGCAGACTTTCGAAGAAAGAGTCGAGCCAGCACTGCTTGCACCGCATCCGGTTAAAAATCCTGAAGACCTGAAGACGATTCTTCGCACCATGACCGCAAAGACGACCACAGAAGATGCGCACAAGAAATCACAGAACCAAGCATCTTTGAAAGGAGCACTCGCACGAGTGCTCGCAAAGAATAGCGCGGCACCCGTCGCACCCGTGGCATCTCAGAAAACAGAGCAGCAATTCGTTGCACCGCGCCCACCTGAAGAGAGTGGAAAGCAAAAGCCATTTGAAGTTTCTGAGGACACTCTGCGCAAAGTGTTGAAGGGCGAAGACCCCTCATGATGCCATGCGTACGGTTGGACTGATTGCGTTCGCGATCTTCTTCCCCGTAATGACGCATGCCGCCGTGCTTATCAATGAAGTAGCGTGGATGGGAACTGCCGCAAACGCAAACGCAGAATGGATGGAACTTTTGAATACGAGTGATGCTCCTGTCGACCTTTCAGGCTGGCATTTGGCGGCGGGTAACGGCTCGCCGAATATCCCGCTCACTGGCACTATCGACGCTCATGGCTACTTCTTGCTTGAGCGTACCAGTGATGCATCAGTCCCGACAGTGACTGCCGATCAGATCTACGCTGGAGCGCTCGCAAATAGCGGCACGACCCTAACTCTCACCGATGCCAGCGGTGCCCCTATTGATCAGGTAACGGGCGGTGCAAACTGGGTGAATATCGGCGGTGATAATGCGAGCAAAGAGACGGCACAGCGGACTGACTCTGGTTGGGAGACGGCTGCTCCGACGCCGCGTGCCGCAAATACAGGAAGCGCTTCCTCATCGTCTGCAGATTCAACGCCGCCCGCTTCGGACGCGAATGCTTCGAATACGGAAAGCGCAGCGAGCACTACCGCGAATACCTCAACTTCTTCGGGAGGCGGACCCGCAGAATACCTTCCTGTCCCAGTCTTGCGCATCATCACCTCGAGCAATCACACTGTGGTGTCAGGGGCCGATACCGCATTCAGCTCGGCAGTGTATGACAGTAAAGGCAATAAGCGGAATGACGCTATAGTGACCTGGTCATTCGGCGACGGTATGCAGCGGACAGGCTCGAATGTTTTCCATGCGTATGGTGCGCCTGGAGAGTATGTCGTGGTGGTACATGCGAGGACTTCTGATGACGGCGATGCGCTCACAGAAAGCATCGTTACGGTACAAGACGCCAGCGTACGCATAGCATCACTTTCTGACCACGGCATTGCGCTCATCAATAGCAGTTCACGTACGCTCGATCTTTCGTACTGGCGATTATCCATGGGCGGCCAAGAGTTCAAGATACCCGATGATACGCATATTCTCGCGGGACGCACGGTACTGTTCCCAGTATCGATTATTGAATTGCCGCTCGCGGACTCAGCGACGCTTCTCTATCCGAACGGGGAAGTAGCTGCAACGTATCCCGTGGCTACTGCTCCGAGAGTGGAGGATGCTGCTCTGCAACCTTCTCTGCATCCCACTAGTTACAATCAGGTACAGAAGGTCGATACGATTACGAGCCCACGGACGAACATTCAAACACATGAACAAGCAGTGATTGCCCCAACGGCGACGGTAGAACCCGCCGCCGTTGGGGCGGCGCCTGCCGCAAAGACCGCTACAGCAGGCCTATTCCATTCCCCGTGGACATTGAGCCTCCTGGGGGTCATAGCAGCCGCAGGCGGGGCATTCATACTCTTGTAATTCGCGTTCCAGCCTTTTTTATACTAGTCTTTGACCATATGACAGAAAAGAAACTCATTCTCGTGACGGGTGGTGCGGGCTTCATTGGCTCGCATCTGTGCGCACGCCTGATAAAGGAAGGCCATAGCGTCATTTCACTCGACAATTACTTCACCGGTAGTCGAGAGAATCATGTGCCAGGCGTTAACTATCGGGAAGGGCACACGAAGGATATCGAGAAGCACATTTCCGAGACGCCTGACATTATCTACCATCTCGGCGAGTATTCACGCGTCGCAAAATCAATCGAGGAGCCTGCTGTGGTATGGGACCTCAACATGATGGGGACCTTCGGTGTGCTTGAATTTTGGCGGAAGAAGAAATGTAAACTCGTGTATGCCGGCTCATCGACAAAGATGGCGACGCCGCGCCCAGAGGGCACTGCCGGCCGCGACCTTTCCCCATATACCTGGTCTAAGGCTTCGAATACCGAGCTTGTACACAATTATGGACATTGGTATGACCTCTCATATTCAGTCGCTTATTTCTATAACGTCTATGGCCCGAGAGAGCGTGCTGGAGAATATGGAACGGTCATTGAGATTTTCAGGCAGAAATTCCTCAAAGGAGAATCTCTCGAAGTGCGGCTTCCCGGCACCCAAGAGCGCATTTATACGCATGTGAATGATACCGTGGAAGGACTGGTTCTCGTCGGAGAAAAAGGAGCATGTGATGAATACAGCATTGCTGCAAAGGAGAACTATCCGATCCTTGCGGTGGCAAAACTTTTTGTGGATGAAAGCAAGATAGTCATGCTTCCTGCACGTTCGACCAGCCGACCGTCGGCGGCAATTGATACCAATACGGAAAAGATAAAAGCGCTCGGTTGGAAGCAGATGCATACGCTCGAAGAGTATATTCGCGAGATCAAGGGAAGCATTCTGTCTGAATAAATGAAAAAGATTCTCATATTCTCTCTTGCATACTATCCTCGTTTCTCAAGTGGCGCGGAGGTGGCCATAAAGGAGATCACGGACCGCATCGATCCCACGGATATCGAATTCCATATGATCACACTCTTCTTCGACCGCGATGCGCCACGCGAAGAAAAAATCGGGAATGTCGTGGTGCATCGCGTCGGTTTTGGTGCCGGATATCTCTCTAAAATGTGCTACGTTCCGCTCGCTGCGCTCAAGGCTCACTCGCTTAACACGCAGATTCATTTTGATGCGCTCTGGTCAGTCATGACGTATATGCTGTTCCCGGTGGTGCTCGCAAAGAAACTTGGCGTGCGCACCCCTCATATCCTCACACTACAAGATGGCGACCCGTATGAGAAAGTATTTGAGCGATGGTTCATTCGGCCGTTTGCGTCGCTGCTCGACTCTGGCTTCAGGAGTGCCGCTATGGTACAGACTATTTCGACGTATCTCGCGACATGGCCGTCTCGGCGCGGCTACACCGGGACTGTCGAAGTGATTCCGAATGGCGCTTCTCTCCAGTCAGCGCAGGAGTATCCCTCTGAAGAGCTCGCCGAGCTCAAACGGCAGGTAGGGAAGAAAGACGGGGAGATATTCCTCATCAGTGTTTCGCGCCTCGTCTACCAGAAGGGCATCGATACGATTATTCGTGCACTCCCGCTCCTTCCAGTACACGTCCGCCTCCTTGTCGTCGGTGACGGTCCGGACAGGGACAAGCTCACAAAACTCGCCGAGGAACTCCAAGTGGCCGACCGGGTGCTGTTCACTGGCCTTGTCGATCGGACGATGACGGCGAAGTACCGGAAGATTGCTGACATTTTCGTATCGCCGAGCCGCTCAGAAGGGCAGGGCATCGCCTTTCTCTCGACGATGGTCTCAGGTCTTCCGATGGTCGTGACGCAGGAAGGCGGCCTCGCCGATTTCATATTCGATGCGGAGCGGAACCCCGGAAAACCGACGACTGGTTGGGCGGTAGATAAAGATTCACCTGAACAAATAGCCGAAGCTGTAAAAGATATTATGAACCACCCCGAAGAGGTGGAGCGAGTGGTCGCCACAGCGCGGGAGTACGCGCGACACAATTTCGACTGGGACGTCATTGCCAAGAATATGCACGAGAAGGTCTTCGGTAAGGTCTTGACTAAATAAGACTAAAGTAATATAATAATCTCCAGACTAATAGAACAGGCGGGCGCCTGTTCTTAGTTCCAAACACAAGGAGATAGAGATGAGTGAACGTACCTACGGGGTTTTGCTGCGTGTGTACACGCCGAAGCCCGAAGAGGTCGCCGATCGTGTGGAACGAGCCATGGCCCATGCGCAGCAGCTCGTGGCCGTGCAGCAACAGTTCCCATCGCTTCGGCGCGTGGCGTTTCTGGTGCCGAGCGACTACGACTGCGGCGAGACGGCTGACGCTCTGACGGATCGCCAGCTTGATGCGGACATACGCGGTTTCGGTGTCTGGGCATTGCCCGGCCACCACTCCTGCGAAGTGCTGAACGAAGGTGTCAAGCGACTGCAGCTTGCGGTTACGCATGTGCTCATCGTCTCCGGCAAGGCGATGTCGTACTTCACCGCTCCGGCGCTCGGCGCGATCAGCCAGGCATTCGCGGATTCCGCAAAGGTCACTGGTCTCGCTGTCGATGAACTGCGCGACGTCGTGCTTTCCGGCCGCCTTCAGAATACGTTTGCGGCCTGGGACATCGATGCGCTCCGCGGCGTCGACGGCTTCGATAGCTCGACCGGCGTCGAAGAGATAGCGCCCATCGCACGCCTTGGCGAGAAGTACGGGCAGTGCATCGCCCCGCTTGACGCGACGGGCGGCACCCTCGACATCGCTTCAAGCGAGACCGCGCGGGCGCGGCATCAGGAAGTGATGACGACCAAGCTTGCTCGTCAGCAGGCGGAAGCCGAACGCGTCGGATCGAGCTTCGGCCTGATCAAGGCCAGCATCTTGCCCGGCTACCCGCGACACATCTGAGCATTCAGGTCGCGGTTCAGGAGCTCCCACACGGGAGCTTCTTTTTATATACCAGCATGGTTATACTAGGGACACTATGGCAGAGAAACTCAGTATCGGCTTTATAGGGCAAGGATTCATCGGCAAAGCGTATGCCGATGATTTTGAGAAGCGTGGCTACGACGTCGTGCGGTATGGGCTCCAGCCTGAGTACGTCGCCAATAAAGAAAAAATCGCAGAGTGCGACATTGTCTTTGTCGCGGTCAACGCCGCGACCGTTCCCGCGGACACGCTGCGGGGCGACGGGCATCCGGCAGTGCGCTACGACGATTCCAACGTGCGTTCCACGCCTGCGCTCGCGCGTCCAGGTGCGGTCGTTGTCATCAAATCGACATTGCCGCCCGGGATGACCGAGTCTATCCAGGAGCAGTACCCTGACCGCATCATTTTGCATAGCCCTGAGTTCCTGCTCGAGACTACTGCCGCCAAGGACGCTTCGAGTCCCGAACGCAATATTGTCGGTATGCCCGTCGGCGACGAGCCGCATCGTGCTGCGGCAGAGCTCGTGCTCAGTCTGCTCCCAAAAGCTCCCTATGAGCTCATTACCTTGGCTAAGAATGCTGAGCTTATCAAGTACGGCAACAATGCGTTTCTCTTCACCAAGATAGTTTTTTCAAATATGTTCTATCAGCTCGCAGAAAAGCACGGTGCTGATTGGGAGATTATCCGCGAGGCTATCGGCAAGGACCCTCGCATCGGCCCCTCGCACATGGATCTGCACCTCAAAGACGACCCTACTGGGGTGATGCACCGCCGCGGCGCCGGGCGCAGCTGCTTCATCAAAGATTGGGCAGAATTGAGCGAACTCTACGCAGCCTCGTTTCCCGAAGACACAAGCACCATTCAGGCTCTCCGCGGTTTTGAATACAAGAACGCCGAACTGCTTCGCGAGTTTGATCGCTATGTAAATCTGCTTGAAGGAGTGTATGGTCCGGGTGCTGGAAAGAAACAGTAATATGACCCACTATGATTTTGCAATTGAGTTGGTGCGCAAGGCTGGCGAGCAGTTGAAAGCCGCGGCGCAGCATATCGTTGTCTCGCACAAGGGCGAAGAGGTACGAGATGTCGTTACTGATACCGACCTCACCATAAACGCGTTTCTTATTGATGAAATTCATCGCGCATTCCCCGAGCACAGCATCTCTTCAGAAGAAGGCGCCACAGGCGACGCACAACCGGGTCCATATGCCTGGATGCTCGATCCTATAGACGGTTCCGCGAACTTTGCACGCGGCATTCCGCATTTCGCGATATGCGTCGGGCTTTTGAAAGATGGGGTGCCGGTCGTGGGTGCAGTATATAACCCGATTACTAATGAACTTTTCAGTTTCGAAGAGGGACGCGGAGCATTTCTCAATGGCACTCCCATCCAGGCTTCTGGTATCACCGAACCAGCAAAGGCGCAGGGTATCCTCATTGTTGGGCACCAGGCACCGTTATGGGATTGGGGCGCAGCGGTGTATCGAAGCTTCCTCGAACATTTGAAGAAACTAAAAGCCTTCGGCTCATCTTCACTCGATCTTTGTTTCCTCGCTGCTGGCCGAGCTGACATTGTCGTCTATGGCACGCTCACGACACAGGATATCGCATCCGCTATCGGCATCGTGCGCGCCGCCGGCGGGGAAGTCTATACGATAGACGGAGTCCCGGTTGAGTTTACGTCGACACGACAGACCGTCGTCGCGACGTCCTCGAAAGAGCTTTTCGAAAGATCCCGCCCGCTCTTACACGCGGATATGCTTCCCTAGCATCTGTCGCTGACGAGCCTTTTCTTCTTCCGAGCGCAGTGCTTCCATGTGTCCGACATACGTGTCGATTATTTCCTGGGGGACAGGTTTGTCGTCGAGTACTGCGGTAAGCGCTGCTGTCCAGAATATAATCCGTTGCTGTATGAGCTTGTACAGGTCGCCTGTGCTCTGATGGAGTGCTTGTGTGTGGTAGCGGAGCAGAAAAGCGAGTTTGAAGACGCGCATGAGCCGTAAAGAAAGGAATTCCTCTTCTCCGCGATTTTCTCGCACATAGCGTATCAGGAGTTCCTCAAGCTTCGTATTGTGATGAATCATGAAATTGATGAAGCGCGCCCAGCTCTCGTATTTATTCCCGATGTGCATGGAAGCATAATCGAGCAAGAAAATCTCATTGCCGGAAACGCGCATATTGTTCGGGACGAAATCAGCATGCGTGAGGAAGCCACAGTAGCGCGCTATGACGGTGCGATGCGCTTCTAGGAATCTCTCACCGCGATCAAGTTCATTCGCCATGACGGTATCGCCCTGGTTTGCAATCCGCGCTTCTTCTGCGAAATTCCGGTACGAAGCGATATACGTATCTGCATCGGTCATGCCGAAGGTGCCGTGGACAGCAGCAGCATGTTTCTCTGTCGTAGCGTGGACTCCTTCTTGTGTCTCAAGCGCGCGCAGGGCGAGGAAAAATTGTTCGTCGAGCGAGTGCTCGAAAAATGAACGAGCTTCTTCTATATAGGCGGTTATATACACACGGTAGGGTCCATGCATTTCGAAGAGCAGTTCTTTCGGCGAGTGGAAGGCGTGAGAGGCGAACTCTAACTTGTGGAGCGTCGTACGTGTATTGCGTTCGCGTTCAATCTCTTTTATGCCTGCTGGGTCGCTGCTAACTTTTATAACCACGCGTTCCTGGTCGCTCGTACGCCGCCCAGTGAGGACGAGTTTTTTCCCACCGCCACCCACGTCGCGCGCGCCAGCCATGAGGTAGCGCTCGCCGCCTATGTGGACCTGCTCCTCATCGAGCGTATACCCGAGGCCGGAGAGAATCGGC
>DIZH01000009.1:31534-75040 GCA_002429325.1 Patescibacteria group bacterium UBA6033
AGAGAGTTCATTTTGTTGTATTCTATAGCACATATAACCTTATGAAAACCGTTCTCGTTACCGGCGCAGCCGGGTTTATAGGCTCAAATGTCGTACCGCTTCTTCTCACGGACGGGTACCGTGTGGTCGGTGTCGACAATTTCGACGATACGTATGACGTTCGCTTTAAGGAGGAGCACATTACTCCTTTCGCATCTGATGCGAATTTTGAACTTGCCCGCATTGACATCCGCGACCGCGCTGCGCTTTCTGAACTTTTCAAAAAGACAGCACCTGCGTACATTGTGCATCTTGCCGCGAAGGCAGACACTCGTGCGGCAGTTGAAAATCCGTATCCGTATGTCGACAATAATATTACGGGCACACTGAATGTGCTTGAAGTGGCAAAAGAATATGGTACGGAAAATATCGTTCTCGCTTCTTCTTCCTCTGTGTACGGGAACGACACGGCCATGCCCCTTCAAGAGAGTGCTGTAGCGGATCACCCAATTTCTCCGTACGGTGCGACGAAGCGTGCGACGGAAATGTTTGCCCATGCGTACCATCATAATTTCGGTATGAACATAACCTGTCTGCGCTACTTCAATGCGTATGGTGAGAATAATCGCCCGAACATGGTGCCGTATATTTGGGCACAGAAGCTCCTGCGCGGGGAAGAGATAGAAATCTCGGGCGGCGGCACTCGCAAACGCGATTACACCTACGTCGGTGATACGGCTGCGGCGACGCTCGCAGCGCTTAAGAAGCCGCTCGGATTTGAGATTATAAACGTCGGGAATAGTTCACCACTGTCGCTGACTGAACTGCTTGGAGTCTTTGAAAAGGTGATAGGAGTGACTGCACAGGTGAAAGAGCGGCCGAGTCATTCGGCAAGCGTCGAGGAAACATATGCTGACATAGCGAAAGCTAAAGAGCTTCTTGATTGGGAACCGACGACGTCTATCGAGGAGGGAATATCACGCCTTGTGGCGTGGATTCGCGCGAATCGACTCTAGTACGGAAAGCAGCGTATCGATGTGTGCCTGCCAGGAGAACTTCTCGGCGAGTATTTTCTTGCCGCCTGCGACGATGCGGGTGCAAAGTGCAGAGTCGTTGAAAAGCCGTGTAATAGCGCGTGTGAGCGCTTCGTCGTCCCCTGGTGGCACAAGGAGGCCGGACACCCCGTCATACACCGCCTCATTGGTGCCGGGGATGTCGGTTGCGACCATGGGTATCTCTGCCGCGAAGCTCGTGAGGGCAGTGTGCGGAAGCCCTTCATAGGTAGAATTGAGCACATACACCTGCGAAGTTTTTCGTATATGCCACGTCTCGGCGCGCGATACTCTGCCGAGGAACGTCACGTGCTTCTCAAGTCCGAGTCCGGCGGCAAGTTTCTTCAAACCTTCTTCTTCGGGACCATCGCCGGCGATGAGAAGGCGTACATCGGGAAATTCTTTTTTGAGGAGCGCCGTAGCGCGAATGATGCCGTCGACACCTTTCCATTCCACAAGCCGCGCTGTCGTTACAAGCTGATGAGGTACTGCCTTTCCGACAAAAGGCAGTACCTCTGTTTTTTCGGCAGCATTATAGTTCACGATCGTGCGCTCTCGCGGTACGCGATAGGTACGAATGATTGCTTCGCTTAAATAGGCGGAAGGGGTGGTGACGATATCGGCATGGCGTAAGACAAAGCCCTGCAAACGCATGATGAGGCGGATTCTGAGCGAACCCTCAGGAGACGCTAAGAAGTCCTCGAGCTGTTTCGTGGTCTGTCGCAATTGACTCGCTCGCTCCCATGCCTCGTCGCCAACAAATTTTATGACAACAGGAACACCAGTGAGCAATTTCACTATGACTGCGGGTAGACCGGCGGCGACGGCATTTTGAACGTAGATGACGTCGGCACCCCTTGCGGCTTTGTAGAGCACGTAGGTAAACTTGAGCAGTCGGATTGGGAGTGGGCGTCGTTTGCTGACGGTAACTAGTTTCGTTCCCGCGATCTTTTCTGAAGTGCTCGCGTAGGCAACAATGACTATCTCGTGCTTGTCACGAAGCCGTTCGGCAAGCTCTTTTATGTAGGTCGCGGGGCCGCCAATTTCGGGCGGATAGAGCGGGGTTGCGAGTATTATTTTCACGTGGGGTAGTGTACCATAATTGGCACCAGGCCCCCGCCCGTCTTCGACAGGCGGCCCCGTATATTATGCGTCTTCTTATCTTCATGCAGACGGTCGATCGCAAGGACTCGGCGCTCGGTTTTTACCATGGCTGGATAGTGGAACTCGCGAAACAGTTTGAGTTCATAACTATTGGAGCATTAAAAATAGGGGAGCACGATCTGCCGGAGAACGTGACGGTGATCCCTCTTCGTCCGTGGGGGCATCGTGCGCGACTGCGAACGGCACTTCAGGTCGTCAGTCTCACAGTGCAGCATCGTCGCGAATACGATGCGGTGTTTGTACATATGAATCAGGAATATCTGCTCGTTGCCGGCTGGCTCTTCAAGATGTTAGGGAAGCCGGCATATATGTGGCGCAATCATTATGCGGGAAATATCCTGACCGACATCGCAGCATCTTTCTGCGATAAGATCTTCTATACGTCGAAGTCTTCTTACACCGCGAAATATAAGAATGCAGTACAGATGCCCGTCGGCGTCGATGTTGGCTCCTGTCGTCTCGACGAAGAGATCGAGCGGAAGCCGTGCTCAGTGCTCTTCCTTGGGCGATTTGATGCATCGAAGCGCCCCGACCTCGTCGTAGAAGCGCTCGGCAAGATTGCAGAAAGGGGAGTTGTATTTACAGCCACGTTTGTCGGCGGTCCGAGCGATCCCGCATCAACGTTTCCGCAAGAAGTCTCCGACCGCGCTCGGGAGCTCGGTATCGCAGACCGCATCGTATTTGCGGGTCCAGTGGCGAATACCGACACCTACAAGTACTACCGTTCGCATACCGTCTACGTGAACTGCGGCAGGAGCGGCATGCTCGACAAATCGCTTTTCAAGTCTATTGCGTGCGGGTGTTTCCCGATCTTCACTAGTGCGGATATGGCAGAAATTATCGGTCCCGAGTTTGCCTATACCGATGGCGACGCTGACAGCCTCGCAAAGCGTCTTACAGAAGCCCTTGCTCTCTCCGAAGAATCTCGCACCAAGCGCGTGCATACTCTGCAAGTCAAAGCCATTGATGCGCACACGCTTCCCGTCCTCGTGCGTCGCCTTTATGAAGAGATGCATATATGAAAGTACTCTTTATTTCCAATGATCCGACGATATTCGACTCAACGAGTGATGCACGAGTGCGTATGCGCGCTTACGCCGCCCTGATAGGCCTGTCAGCCGGTCAGGCAGGGGAATTACATATCGTCTCTGCGGCAGGTCCTGATGCGAAAGAGGAGCAAGAAGGAAATCTTTTTTTACATCCAGTTCACGCATGGAAAATCTTCCGCGTGCACGCGCTTACGGTGCGGGCGCATGCACTCATTGTTGAACAGGGAATTGACGTAGTGTCGGCACAGGACCCGTTTGAGCACGGACTCGCCGCGCTCCGCGCAATTGTCGGCACGAGCGCGAAACTCCATATCCAAGTGCATACTGACTTCCTTTCCCCTTGGTTCGTGAGAAGCGGCAATTGGCGCGCGCCGCGCGTACGCATGCCGCTCCTCAATCAATGGCGCCGCAGCATTGCCGATGATGTACTTCCAAAGGCCGATGGCATCCGTGTAGTGTCTCTTCGTGTGAAGACTTCGCTTATTGAGCGCTACCACGGACGCATTGTTGAGCCAATAGTCATTCCTGTCGCTGTTGATCCGACGGTACCCTCTCCCGTACCTCTCCCAAAACGTTCATTCACGTTCTCGCTCATTGCCGTCGGCCGGCTAGAGCCTGAGAAACGCATCGAAGACATACTTGCCGCGCTCAAGCTTGTTATCAGACAGTATCTTACGGTCGGGCTTATCATCGTCGGTGATGGCCGCGAGCGGAGACGATTGAAGCATATGGTGCGTGAGCTCGGGCTCACGGACTACGTGCTGTTTCTCGGAAATCGCCCCGATGCTCGGGGGCTGATGGCGAGCGCGCAGGCATTTATCCAAGTGAGCGCCTATGAGGGCTACGGTCGCACGCTTATCGAAGCGGCGCTGGCGAAGGTGCCTATCATCACAACGGACGTCGGCATCGTGGGTGAAGTGTTCAAGGGGTACGAGGACGTGCTCGCCGTGCCGGTGGCCGACCCGACCGCTCTCTCTCTCAGTATCGTCGGCCTCATCGAGGATAATGCCGTACGACAAGAGCTTCCTGTCCATGCCGAAGCAGCGGCGCTTGCGCACCTCGCCTCAGTTGGCAATTTGCCGAGCCGTATCGTCGAAGATCTCGAGCATGTTCTCAAAAAATAATATCTCTATGAAATTTTTCTACATCGCGAATATCCGACTACCGACCGAGAAAGCGCACGGCATCCAGATAATGGAGATGTGTGCAGCTTTCGCCGAACAGGGCTCTCAGGTAGAGCTTGTCGTTCCGAAGCGAAGCAACTTCATTCAAGAAGACCCTTTTATCTATCACGATGTACCGTGCACCTTTACTCTCCGTACATTACCGAGCCTCGATCTCATTCGTTTCGGTAGAATCGGTTTTCTCGCGGGACTGCTTTCTTTTATTGCGAGTTCGATGTGGTACGCGCTTTTTCAAAAAGACGCGATCTTCTACACACGAGATGAATTGATTGCTCTCGTCTTGCATCTGGTCGGCAGACAGGTTGCGTGGGAAGGGCATACGGGGCAAAGAAATCTGGCGGTACGGATGCTTATTCGTCTGCGGGTGCCGATCGTGGTCATAACAGAAGCTCTGAAAGAGCTGTATATTGCTGATGGAGCTGCCCCGGCAAAGATATTGGTCGCGCCCGACGGCGCTGATATCAGCCGTTTCAATATTGCGATGACGCAAGAAGAAGCACGGAAACAGTTAGGGCTTTCCGGAGATAAAAAGATCGTTCTCTACAAAGGGCACCTCTATGAACGGAAGGGGGCTCATACGCTTGCGCGAGCAGCGCTACTCATAAGTAAGGAAGTGATATGTGTATTTATCGGAGGTTCAGAAGAGGATGTGGCTTCATTTCGAAATGAGTTCGGAGGAAATCAAAATATCTCGATATTAGGCAATAAGCCTCGGAGAGAAACGCCCATATATCAGAGGGCGGCGGACTTGCTCGTCATACCGAATAGCGCGAAGGACGACGTTTCGAAACTCTACACCTCACCAATGAAGCTTTTCGGCTACATGGCGAGCGGGGTACCCATTATCGCTTCCGATCTGCCTTCGCTACGCGAGATCATCAACCCTTCGCTCGCTTACTTCTTCACACCTGACGATCCAAAGAGTCTCGGCGAAGTCATCGAGCATGCATTCGGCGAGTATGCAGAAGCGAAGAAGAAGGGAGTAGCCGCGCTCGCGCTCGCGGAGCAGTATTCCTGGCAGAAGCGGGCACAGCACATATTGGCATTCATGAATGCGCACTAGTTTATGCTGAAAAACCTCATTTGGAACATCCTCTACGCGCTCGCACGTGCACTTCCGCATCAGCCGAGGATGACCGTTCTTTTGTATCACTCTGTTTCAGACTCTCCCGACTTCTTTGCGGTGTCGCCCGATATATTCGATCGCCAGATGCGGTACGTGAGCGAGCGGTATGCGGTCGTTTCGCTCTCGAGAGCGTTCGAGCATGCAGCGGGGAAATGTGTCGAGCGCGATAGTGTGGCGGTCTCGTTCGATGATGGGTACCGGGACTTCCTCACCGAGGCACTCCCGATACTCGAGCGGTATCAGATACCTACGACCGTCTTCGTCCTCGGCGACAATCCCGATCGCGCAGAGCTCGGTACGGATCATCCGCTGCTTGCGCCGGAGGACTTCGCGAAGTTCTCGCCGCTCGTCACCGTCGGTAGCCACACGCTCGTTCATAAGAAACTCATAAAGATGTCGGTTGAGGATGCGGTGCGGGAGTTGTCGCTATCGCGGGAATCCGTCAAAGAGAGAACGGGAACAGTGCCTCGCTATCTCGCGTATCCGAAGGGGAGCTATAACGAGGTTGTAATGCATCTCGCTTCCGAAGCGGGCTACGATGGAGCAGTGAGCGTCGTGGAGCGGGGAGTGCACCCAGGAGACAGTGCGTATGCACTTCCGCGCGTGCAAATAGATTCGACGACTTCCTTTCTGCGGTTCCAGGCCAAGCTCACACAGGCCGCCGATTGGTATTACAGGCTCTGGTCGCTCGCGCGATTGAAGCGAAAATAAGCTAGTATAAGCGCACTATGTTCTGGAATGCTTGGAAGCAGATCGCACACGGAAAGACGCTCATGCGTTCGCTTATGAATATCGCTCTTGCGGATTACACCCTCTCGAAGGGCGTCGTTGTCGACCTTGGTGGCGGGAAGAATCCGAGCTATTTCGGATTCCTGAAGGGGGTCTCCGAGACGACTGTCGAGAACATCGATGCGCAGTATGGTGCGGGGGCAGCAGGGGAAATCGATTTCGAGAAAGACCTATTGCCGTATGCGGACGAGAGCGTTGACCAAGTGCTCATGCTGAACGTGCTCGAGCACGTGTATCATCACGCATTCTTCGCTGGCGAAGCGCGCCGCATCCTCAAGGACGGAGGGATGGTTATAGGATTTGTGCCCTTCCTCATCAACTATCACGCCGATCCGCACGATTATTTCCGCTATACGCACGAGGCGCTCGAGAAGATATTTACGGAAGCGGGATTCAAGGACGTTCGCATCACGGCGCTTGGGCGCGGGCCTTTCGCAGTGAATTTCAATACGCTCGCATCTTTTCTCCCGCGCGTGGTGACCGCACTTCTCTGGCCGGCGTATTATCTCCTCGACCGCGCCCTGCTCGCCGCGAAGCCGGACATGCATAAACGGTTCCCGCTCGGGTATCTCTTCGTACTCACGAAATAAGTATGGGAAAGATTCCTTGCACCGTCGGCGTACTTACATTCAATTCCGGCAAGACGCTCCGTCGCGCTTTGGAAAGTGTAAAGGACTTCGATGAAACCATCCTTTGTGATGGGGGCTCCACCGACGACACTCTCTCGATCGCACGGGAGTATGGCGCGAAGGTGATACAACAGGATTCTGCCTTTCAGAATGACAAAGGGGCACTTATCGATTATGCAGGGGTGCGAAATCAATGCCTCGACGCGGCGCGTTTCGATTGGTTCTTCTATATCGATTCAGACGAGGTCGCGATGCCAGAGCTCGTAGCTGAGATAGCAGACATCGCGAGAACGGAAAAGCCGAAATACCTCGTCTATAACATTTCGCCGCGCATCGTCCTCGATGGGAGGCTCATCGAGCATTCCTCCAACTATCCCGGATGGCAGAAACGCTTCTTCAATCGCACGTCCAACGCGCGGTTCCGCAAGGCGATCCATGAGCGCATCGGATATGATTCAGAGCGATACGCTGCAGGATATATGAAAGGGCATTGGAACTATTTCATTACGGCAGCTGACGACCGTAAGAAATGGGAGAAATATATTCTCATGGATGTCGCACTATATCAGACGAAGAAATTGAGCGAAGTGCTCGTCTTCGTTTGGAAGAAACTGATCACCGTCTTGAAGACTATCTTCAAGAGCCTCTATAGTTATCTGCGGTATCCGTATCATACGTGCATGCCTATCTCAATCGAGTATCGGCGCGTACTCTACCAGGCGACGGTCGTCTATGTGCTTTTTCTCGCCTATCTCGGGCGTCCGCTCACTAGCATCTATGATTGAGACTGAACGCATTCGGAGTCGATTCGCGCCGGTTGCTGCGTCTAGCACTTTCCGGCGGATACGTACGCGCTTCAATCTATCTGGGAAGAAAGTGTTCGATATCGGCTGCGCGTTCGGCGAGCATCTAGTTCTCTTCGGGAAGGGGAGCGTCGGCCTGACCAATTCTTCTGAAGAAGCTGCATTCTCGAAAGAAATGAGCACGACAGTTCTCGTGGGAAACGCAGAACGCCTCGATGCGCTCGAGTTGCCACGGCCGTTCGATGCCATATGGGCAAACAACCTCTTCGAGCACCTGCTCTCACCGCACTCATTCTTGATCAATCTGAAAACGATAGCGAAATCAGACACGCTGCTTATACTTGGCGTGCCCGTCATACCGAAAGTGTCCAGTCTGGTTTCGCTTCGCCGATTCCGTGGTGCGCTCGCCGTTGCGCATATCAATTTTTTCACCCGTGAGACGCTCGTGCTGACGGCAGAGCGAGCCGGCTGGCGAGTGCGAGAAGTGCGTCCTTTCCTCATATCACTCGCGTGGCTCGATACGCTGCTCGGTTTTTTCGCTCCGCATCTGTATGTTATTGCAGAAAATGACTCATCATTCCGCTATCCTGATAAGAAATCGCTCGAATGGTCAGCCGATGATTCGATGTATGCGAGATTGTTCAGCGCGACTCAAGAATCCTCTGAAAAGATATGAGCCATTTTGAAAATCTCACGCGCTACCTGCCGCAGCTTTCCCAGACTCGCATTCTCGACCTGGGCTCGGGGAAAGGAGGATTCCTTCTCGAGGTTGCTCGACACGGAGGACGGGCAGTCGGACTCGAGCTGTCGGAAGACTATATCGCTCTTGCCCACGAACGGCTGAAAAAGGCGGGATATACGGCGGATATCGTGCAGGGCGCTGCTGAGCATCTGCCGTTCGCTGATAATTCGTTCGACTTTATAAACATCGGAGAGGTCATAGAGCATATTCAAGATACGGAAAAGATGCTCCGAGAAGCATATCGCGTGCTCGCTCCAGGCGGGCATATTTACTTGAGTGCGCCGAACCGGTATGGCATCCGCGACCAGCATTTTCATCTCTACTTCGTCAACTGGCTGCCACGTGCGTTGGCGGACAGCTACATCGGCTTATGGGGAAAGCATAAGGATTACAAAGACCTGAGCGCTGGTCATCAACGATTGGCCGATATGCACTATTACACCTACTCAGGCATTAAGCTCCTTGCCGAGAACGTCGGGTTTCACGTCGAGAATCTGCATACCTTGCGGATAGAGCGTATGGGTCTGCCGGCGCGCATATTCCTTAGGATCATGTATCCGTTAGCTCGCATGTTTTATTTCGACTCGTTCCATCTCTTGCTCACGAAATCCTCGTGAGGCGCCGCCCGTACGTTTCGACGAGCGCGCCGCTGAGGCCGAAGCTCCAAGTCCGTCCGATGATTCGCGCGATGATCGTGCCCATGAGCCCATAGCTGCTCGTTAGCCATACGAGGACGAGTATCTGGAGGACAGGAGAGAGTACATTGAAGATATAGAGCTCTCGTTTCGCCACATGGGATTGTAGGAGCGCCACGGGGAGCGCGCTACCGATTGGGATCAGTGCGAGCGCATAGACTTGCGAATACCTGACCGCATCCATATACGCGGGGAAGAATGTCCTGAAAAGATACGGTGCGAGAAGCGCGTAGACGCCGGCGACGACAGCCAGACCAAGCGTGAAGAGCCAGAGCCTGCTCCAGAAATTCTTGCGGATCTCATGGAACGGCCGTGATACGAATTTCGGCATAGCGAGAACGGAAATCCCCCCGAGCGCACCGCGCGCCTGCTCGGGCAGTGCAACGGCAAAAGAATATACTGCAAGATCGACGGCGCCAAGATAGTGGAACACGATGAGCTTATCCACTTGCCCGGCAATGGTGGAAAGTAAATTCATGGCGCTGAAATGAGCGCCGAGTCGTCCGACATCCGTGCTTTCTGAGCGATCAGGCTTGTAACGGATAAACACGAAGGCAGTGAGCGCTGCACCGATAGCGATGTTGCCAATAAGATATACAGCTATCAGTGCGAGTGTGCTTGTCGTAAAGAATATAGCGATGATAAGCGCGAGCGCTGGCGTGGCGGCATATAGTGCACCTGTGAGTGCAAACGTGCGAAATTCTTTCTTCCCCGCGAGGTAGGAACCGAAGAGCGCTGACGGCTGAAGGAGGGGGCCAAGGGCTGCAATGATGAGCAGTCCGTACCCGAAAGTCTCATTGCCCTGAATGAAATAATAGACGCCCATTCCTGCAGCTATGGCGGCCATCGGGATCCCCCAAAGGATGCTCGTACGTATCGATTTCCGGAATGTTCCTTCTTGTCCTCGCGCGATGGTCTGGGCGAGCGCGGTCGGGATTCCCGTAAGGCTGAATGCTGTAAGTATCCAGAAAACAGAAACGAGATAACGATAATTTCCATACACATCCTTGGGGACATAACGCGCAAATACGATGGCAAGCATGAACGCAGCGAGCCCACTAGCAAGCTGGTCTATGGAAAGCCAGAAGCCGCCTTTAGCGATGTAGGACAGGTCAGTCTTAGTGAGTCGCTCAAGCGCGTGAATAAGTTTTCTAAAACGCTCGCCGAGCGAGCGGGTGGTGGAAGACATCATACCTATGCTAACATTCCCGACATATGGAAAGTAGCGCTGGAAAGCGTATAAAGGTAGCTTTGGTAATCAATGGTTTTCTCATCGGAGGAGCACAGAATGTCCTTCTCCAGATACTCAAACGGATCGATTATACGCGCTTCGAACCTGTCTTGATAACGCTCATCCGCAAATATGAGGACGAGAAGACATATCTCTATGACAAACTCCCAGAGGGCACGAAAGTGTACGACCTGCGCTTCCGCGGCTTCCGCGATTTGCGCGCATGGGGCGCGCTCTGGAGTGCATTACGAGAAGCCAAGCCCGATGTAGTATTCGCCAATCTTTTCTTCAGCAACACGATCATGCGCGTATTTAAGCCCTTTTTCGGATACCGCGTCATAACGGCGGAACACAATACCTATTTTGATAAGACGTTCTTCCAAAAATCGACGGACTTTGTTCTTTCGTTCTTAACGTATCGCATCGTCGCAGTCTCAAACACGGTTGCAAATTTTACATCGAAGCAAGAGCATATCGCGCGTTCGAAATTCGCTATAAACTATGGCGGCATAGATATTTCGGCGCTGCAAAAGGAAATGGAAGAGTCTGACCCCGTAGAAACATGGAAGATGACCGGATTCGCTCCTCCCGAAAAGATTATCCTATCGGTCGCGCGTGTCGTGCCGCAGAAGAATCATCGCCTGACGCTCGAAGGCTTTGCGCTTTTCGTACGCTCACATCCGGAATACCGCCTACTCGTGGTCGGCGGCGGCAACCTTATCGAGGAATTACAGAGTTATACTGAAGAACTCGGACTCGCGCGGAAGGTTCGCTTTATGGGCTATCAAAAGCAGTTATACCCGTTCTTCAGGATTGCGGACTTCTTCATATCAACATCTCTTCATGAGGGATTCGGCACGACGCATGCAGAGGCTCTTGCAGCCGGATTGCCGCTCGTGAGCACGAAGACCGCCGGTCCGGATGAGATGATAAAAGAAGGAGTGAACGGCTTCTTCATACCGGTCTATACCAAGGAAGCGGTTGCTGAGAGCCTTGCAAAGATGGCAGCACAAGATCTCCGTCCGATGCGCGAGGCAGCTCGGCGCTCAGCTGATGCCTACTCCATTGATCGTATGATAAGCACGTACGAGAAACTCTTTACAGAAGCAGCTAATCAAAGTTAACTCATCATGGCTTATTCAGAATCAGTGACCCGTGCGTACGTAGAGAAGCGTTTCCCGCACGGCACTGCCCTTGAGCGCGAACGATTGATTGCCGATTGGCTGACAAAGCCGCAGCAGGCCGAGGGCATTGCAGTCGACTTCGAACGCCGAGTCGGGCCGATTGATGGGTTGCGTGTCTTGGATGTGGGCAGTGGTAATGGCGGTATCTCCATCGCTTTCGCTGCTCATGGGGCAGAAGCCTATGGTGTTGATATTGAAGAAGAGTTGGTTGCGATCGCGCATGAGGAAGCAGCCGCGGTAGGTTCAAGCGCCCAATTCCAATGGTATGAAGGAACAAAGCTTCCTTTCGGTGGCCAATTCTTCGATGCCGCAGTTTCGGTCAGTGTTCTGGAACATGTGAGTGATCCTGTGAATTATCTCTCCGAAATTTTGCGAGTACTGAAGCCAGGGGGTGTACTCTATCTCGCGTACCCCAACAGGCTGCGATTCAAGGAGACGCATACGGGACTTTGGGGCCTATCCTACATTCCTATAGCGCTCGCGCGTGCCTATGCCCGCGCCTCTGGGCACAATCCTCTTGAGGATAATAATCTCCACTTTTATAGCTATTGGGCCGGAATTCGTATGGTCCGTGCGTCGGCTACAAGCGATCGCGAATGGATCATCCGCTATGAACAGGGAATGAGCACAAATCCCGTAAAGCGCCTTGTCAAAGGATTTCTTCGCGTCATCGGCATTCCGCACCAGGCGCTCTTGCCGCACGTGATGCTGATACTACAAGCCGGTCCTGCAAGATAAATACTATGAGCTACTATTCTGAAATCAGCTATGGGACAAGGGATCAGTGGTTTATGACTCTGTACTATAACCGTTGGTTTAGGAACATGACCGGTCCGATACTAGATGTTGCGTGTGCTGCGGGAGATTTTATAGCTGTCAAGCCGGACATTGTAGAGGGATTTGATATCGACGAAGATAATTTGCGCAGAGCGAGACAAAAAGGATTCAAGGTAAGACGCATCGATATCGATAATGGCGAGATGAGTCAGCTACAAAACGATATGTACGAAGGCGTGATGGCCAGTCAGGTTATTGAACATCTGGATCACCCGAAAGAGCTCCTATTACAAATCAAAAGAATCTTAAAGCCGAATGGGAAAGCGATTATACTGACTCCGAATTTTCCGCACAATGCCGATTTGTTCTGGGACGATTATACGCATAAGCGGCCGTTCACGAGAAAAGCGTTGAGAATGATAGCGTATGACGCCGGATTCAGTGACGTACACATTTCCGAAGACTTCAGATGTATGCCGGGAATGGGATGGTTGATGCGGTCATTTCGTATATCTCCTGATGCTCTTGGGCGAATGCAAAGGCTCGTTTTTATTCGCGGGACCAGTTGGATATTGGAATTGAAGAAGTGACGCTAGATGAGATGTCGACAACACGGGCACATTGAACTACGATGGACAACATGAAATTCTTCGTCACTGGCGGTGCTGGGTTTATCGGCAGCAATTTTTGCGATCATCTTTTGGGCATGGGCCATGAAGTAGTCTGTTTCGACGATCTTTCTACCGGGAGAGAATTCTTCATGCAGGATGCTTTGAAAGACAAGCATTTCAGATTTATCAAAGGCGATATCCAGAAGTTTGAAGAGATCAATGGAGCTCTCCAAGAGAGCAAGCCTGACTGGGTGATTCACTTGGCAGCTAACGCCGATGTGCGGGGTGGACTGAAACAGCCGCGCAAGGATTTGGATGTGAACACCATCGGGACATGGAACGTCCTTGAATCTGCTAAGAACGCTGGCGTGAAGAAAATCTTGTTCAGCTCAACGAGTGCAGCCTATGGAGCTCCTGCCATTTTCCCGACTCCGGAAAATGCTCCTTTTCCAGAACAGACTTCCTTATATGGGGCTTCTAAGGCTGCGGGCGAAGGATTGGTGTCGGCGTACAGTCATGGCTATGGGATGACGAGTATCGTCTTCCGCTTCGTATCAATTGTCGGCGCTCGCTATACTCACGGCCACGTCTTCGACTTCGTGAAGAAACTCAAACAAGATCCGTCTCGGCTTGAGATACTCGGCGATGGCGAATTGGTAAAATCATATCTTCATGTGCAAGATCTTATGAGAGGGTTGTGGCTGACGATTGAAAGAGTAGAAGACGGCTTGATTAAAGATGCGTTCTCAGTATTCAATATCGGGAATGATTCTTCAATAATAATCAAGAAAAGTGCGGCGCTCATCGCCAAGCGAATGAACGTCACACCTGATTTTACATATACCGGCGGGAAGCGCGGCTGGATAGGTGATGAACGAGTTGAACTCGACACTACGAAACTCCGGAGTTTGGGTTGGCAAGCCGAGCACCCTCTTGAACAGGGAATACTCGATACAGTTGATTATCTGCTCCACCACCCTGACCTCTTAGTGAGGGACTGATGAGGGGATGGTAGTATAGACGGACATGATTGTTACGCGAACACCTTTTCGGGTGACCTTGGGCGGCGGCGGGACCGACCTCCCTTCGTATTATGAGAAATACGGAGGTTTCATTTTTTCGGCAGGCATCAATAAGTACGTCTATGTCGATGTTAATCGTCCGACGTCCGACGATCTCATCCGTATCAAGTATTCAGAATCAGAGACAGTCTCTGACATAAAAGATGTGCGACATCAGGTCGCGCGGGAGGTGCTGCGATATGCCGGCGTCGACAAAAATATCGAGGTAAGTTCGGTGGCGGATATTCCTGCGGGAACCGGACTTGGATCATCGAGCTGCTATGCAGTCGGGTTGCTTCACGCGCTTCATACGTTGAAGCATGAGTATACGCCGCTTGAACAGATGGCCGAAGAAGACTTCAGGATTGAGGAGGGGATACTAAAACGCCCTATCGGGAAACAAGACCCCTATCTCGCAGCGTTCGGCGGCCTCACTGTTTTGGACATTGCCACGGATGGCACCGTGAAAGTGCGAAAAGCGAATGTGTCATTGGAAATCGCCGACGAGCTTAATCAGAATCTGCTTATGTTCTTTACGGGCGACACGAGGAATGCCGATGACATACTTAGTGAGCAGAGCACTGCCGCAAAAGAGGAGAAGAAAGAAGTGATAGAGAGCATGCATCATATCAAGGAGCTCGGATATGGCATTTTAGACGCAGTAGAGTCAGGAAACCTGGATGATGTGGGAAGGAAGTTCCATGAGCACTGGCAGTATAAGAAGAAGATTTCGACCAAGATGACGAAGCCCGAGTACGACGTAATCTACAATGCCGCGCTTAAAGGCGGGGCGCTTGGCGGGAAGATATCGGGCGCGGGCGGGGGAGGGTTCCTCACCTTCTACGTCCCTGAGAAGCATCGGGAATTCAGGGAAGCGATGAAAGAGTTCGGCCTGCGCGAAATGAGGTACCGTTTCGACTTTGACGGGTCGAAGGTGCTGGCTGACTTTTGACACCTTGCTGACCCTCGGGAAATAGCGCATTATTCTTATACCTAACCAAATCAATATATGCCAAAGAAGCTGACTGAATTGCACATCAAGATTTTCGCTGATGGTGCCGAGAAGGCGAGCATTATGGAGCTCGCGAAGAACCCTCTTATCAAGGGATTCACGACCAATCCGACACTGATGCGCAAGGCAGGTATAACCGACTACGAAGGATTTGCGAAAGAGGTGCTCGCTGAAATTAAAGATAAGCCAATATCTTTTGAAGTATTCTCGGATGAATTCGACGAAATGGAGCGTCAGGCGCGACTGATTGCCTCATGGGCGTCGAATATTTATGTAAAAATCCCGATTACCAATACCAGAAAGGAGCCGTCGTACGAGCTTATTCGGAAGCTCTCGGCAGACGGTATAAAATTGAATGTCACCGCCATCTTCTCTCTTTCACAGGTTCGACAGACTCGCGATGCTCTCCGTGCGGATGTTCCTGCAATCATTTCTGTCTTTGCTGGTCGTATTGCTGATACGGGTGTCGATCCGCTCCCTCTTATGAAGGAAGCAAAAGCGCTTATCGCAGGCAATCCGAATTTCGAACTCCTCTGGGCGAGTCCGCGCGAGCTGCTGAATATCTACCACGCGGAAGAAGCGGGTTCCGACATCATCACCGTCACCCCGGATGTCCTCAAGAAATCTGCGAATATCGGCCTCGATTTGGAAGAATTCTCTCTCCAGACCGTGAAGATGTTCTACGATGACGGGCAGAAAGCGGGCTATATTCTTTAATCGGCATACCGTATATGTACAAGGACTACATCAATTCGTACTTAGAAGAAACGCGACAGATCGCTGAACAATTAGATCGCGAGCAGATCAATAAGATGATCAATGTCCTACAAGGGGTCCGCGATACGAAAGGACGCCTGTTCATTATCGGCGTCGGCGGCGGGGCAGGGCACGCGAGCCATGCAGTCAATGATTTCAGGAAGCTTACCTCGATCGAAGCCTATACTCCGGCGGATAACGTCTCGGAAATCACTGCTCGCACGAACGACGACGGCTTCCACACGATCTTCTCGAATTGGCTCCTCGGCAGCAATCTCAATGAGAGAGACGCGGTACTCGTTTTCTCGGTTGGTGGAGGCAATGCGGAAAAGAATGTCAGTGCTAACATCGTCGAAGCGTTGAAATTAGCGAAAGAAATCGGTGCGAAGGTCTTGGGAGTCGTCGGACGTGACGGAGGGTACACTGCACAAGTCGCGGATGCATGCGTCATCGTACCGGTCGTGAATGCAGAGAACGTAACGCCGCATACAGAAGGGTATCAAGCGGTCGTCTGGCACCTTATCGTCTCGCATCCGAAGTTCCGCTCACAAAAGGGAAAATGGGAGTCCGTAGCAAAGTAAAACGTCCGGCGGTATTTCTTGATAGAGATGGCACGCTCATCGAACAATTCGATGAGATAACTGATTTTTCGCAAATGCGAATCTTGAGAGGCGTTCCAGAAGGGATACGACTGTTGAACAAATCGAGATTTCTTGTCATTGTCGTTACGAATCAACCCGTTATCGGGAAGGGATTAGTTACGAAGAAGAAAGTAGACGAAATGCACATGGCTCTCTCTGCTCAGCTGAAAGAAGAAGGCGCTTTCATTGACGCATTTTATGTGTGCCCGCATCGCTATGGAGAGAATTGTGCTTGTCGCAAGCCGAATCTTGGTCTCATTGAAGCCGCGATACAGGAACATGGTATCGACGTCCCTAGTAGTTTCTTTGTCGGAGATGACATGCGCGATATAGAAACGGGGCGGCGGGCGAAGATGAAAACTATCTTAGTAGAGACTGGGAATGCGGGCCGGGATACGCGCTATTTCAATGTGCAGCCTGATGAAGTCGCACACGATCTAGTGGCTGCCGCAGAATCAATAATTCGTGTACGGGAATAACGTATTGTGGTATTTTTATACGGTACATAAACTATGCATTCTCCTTATAAAATCTGTGTCATAGGTCTTTGGCATCTCGGAGAGATATATTCTGCAGGCCTCGCAGAATTGGGACATACCGTCATTGGGGTCGATGACGATGTCACTACTGTTGAGAAGCTCAGTCAAGGGATTCCCCCGCTCCTGGAACCTCAACTTGAGAGCCTGTTAGTGAAGCATGAAAAAGAAGGACGCCTTTCCTATACGACTGAGTTTGCTGTAGCAAAAGAGTGTCCAGTCGTATGGCTGACATTTGATACGCCGGTAGCGGATGATGACGAAGTGGATATTTCGCCGATTATGAACGCCGTAGATGCAGTCATTCCTCATCTGCAGAACGATGTTTTGTTCGTCGTCTCGAGCCAGCTTCCAGTCGGGACATCGGATGAAATAATGGAGCGAATACGAGCGGCACGACCGGAACTTTCGTTCGACTATGTATACACGCCTGAAAACCTGCGCCTCGGAGAAGCGGTAAGGTGCTTTCTTGATCCGGTTCGGGTGATTGTGGGCGCGAGCTCTCCGAAAGCGGTCCAGATGATGCAGGATATCTTCGGCCTGCTTCCGAACCCTGCAGAAATCATCTCTATGGCTCCGGTATCCGCTGAAATGGGGAAGCACGCGCTCAATGCTTTTCTTGCAGCCGAAATCTGCTTTGCAAATGACTTGGCTGATATAGCGGAACAAATCGGGGCGGACATGCTTGATGTTACGCGGATGCTCAAATCGGATCCGCGCATAGGCCCCAAGGCGTACCTTGATGCAGGGGTCAGCTTCTCCGGCGGGACATTAAATCGCGATATTAAGATACTCACCAATCTCGCACGGAAATATCGCATCCAGCCTTCCGTCATAGAATCGCTCTATCTCAAAAATGAGACTCGGAAAGGGATGATTGCTTCGAAGTTAGAAAAAGATTTAGGCTCTCTCTCAGGGAAGACAGTAACGCTCCTCGGTCTGACTTATAAGCCCGGTACGAAGACGCTTCGTCGTTCGTATCCGCTCGAAGTCGCTCGAGGACTTATCGAGAAAGGAGCCGTCGTTCGCTTGCACGATCCGCAGGCCGAAGAAGGAGAGATTGGTATCCCAGAGGTAACGTTCTCCGGAGACGCGTATGAAGCAGTCTCCGGAGCAGACGCAATCGTGCTTTTGACCGCATGGCCAGAGTTCAAGGACCTTGACTTCGGACAGTTGAGCAGGAAGGCAAAGCCGAATGCTATCCTTCTCGATACCTCGAATTTTCTCGCGCAGAAAGAGATGGAGATTAAGGAATCTGGGTTACTCTACAGAGGAGTAGGGCGTGCCGAGAAAATCTAATACTATGAAACTAAAAGGGAAAACAGCGCTTATTACCGGAGGGAGTCGCGGCATAGGAAGTGTCGTTGCAGAAGCTTTCTTGAGGGAGGGCTCACGCGTATTCCTCGTTGCGAACGGGGAAGAAGAGCTTTCAAATACGATTGAAAGGTTTTCGAAAGAGTATCCAAGCGTAGATGGCGCCGTTTGCGATGTCTCAAATGAAGCAGAAGTCGAACAAGTCGTCCAAAAAGCGATTGAGAAAATGGGAACCATCGATATTCTCATAAATGCAGCCGGTATATATGGACCGATCGGTTCGGCGCTCGAAGTTGATAGCGCCCACTGGAGAAAGACCTACGAAGTGAATGTATTCGGGACTCTCTATATGATTCGCAATGTCGGCAAGCATATGAAAGAAAGAAAGAGCGGGAAGATCGTGACCTTTTCGGGCGGGGGAGATGGCCCGTTCCCGAATTTCAGCGCTTATAATTCATCGAAAGTGGCGATTGTCCGCTTGACGGAAACGCTCGCAGAAGAATTCGAGCCTTTCGGCATCGAGATAAATGCGATCGCTCCAGGAGCAGTCAATACGAAGTTTCTCGACGAGGCGATTGCGGCGGGAGAAGAAAAAGTGGGGAAAGGGCGCTATCAGAGATTCTTAAGACAGAAAGAAGAAGGGGGGACGCCGCCGGAGAAGACGGGGGAGATCTGTGTGTACCTTGCCTCCTCGGCTTCAGACGGGCTCTCAGGGAAATTTCTGAGCGTCGTATGGGATGCGTGGCGAGAATGGGATGCGGAGCAGATTCGAGAAATCATGAGCAGTTCCGCACTCACTCTTCGTCGAGTTGATCCATTCAGGAAAGACTAATGCGACATGAAGTTATGATAAAAAAAGAAATTCGAATCGGCATCATCGGAGCGGGACTCATTGGCAGTAAGCGCGCTCTCGCTGCACAAAAGCTTGGAGGAAGCAGAATAGTTGTGGTTGCCGATGCCGACAAGAAGAGAGCAGAGGAGTTTTCTAAGACATTCAAATGTGAATATTTACTTACATGGGAAGAGGTAGTCGCAAGGGAAGATGTCGATGTCATCATGGTTGCGGTTCCAAATGCGTTCGTCTTTCCTATTGTCATGGCAGCTCTGAAAAGCGGCAAGCACGTGCTCTGCGAAAAGCCATTCGGTATCAATTCGAAAGAAGCCCATCGTATGCTTGAAGCGGGTAAGAAGTACAAGAAGCTCATCAAGGTAGGGTTCAATAATCGTTTCCACCCGGGTATTTTCAGAGCGAAGCAGTTGGTGGATGAGGGGGCAATAGGGAAAGTTCTCTTCATCCGATCGCGGCATGGACATGGAGGCCGGACAGGTATGGAAAAAGAATGGCGCATGGATAAGAAGATAGCCGGAGGAGGAGAGCTTCTTGATCAGGGTCCGCATCTCGCGGATTTATGCCGATGGTTCGGAGGAGAATATGAAACGGCATACGGAGCGGTCGACACGAAGTTTTGGAAGACGAATGTGGATGATAATGCATTCGCAATCTTGCGCAGCAAGAAGGTGACGGCGGCATTCCATGTCTCGACCACAAATTGGGGCAATATATTCTCATTTGAGGTGTTTGGAGATAAGGGGGCGATAACGATAGAGGGACTGGGGCGTCGCTATGGGGAAGAGACGCTTCGGGTGGGAGTTCGCAAGGAGCCATTCAACGGTCTTGAGACAGAGATGAATACCTATCCTCGCGATGTGGATGAAAGCTGGGATGAAGAGTGGAAGAATTTTATGAGCGCGCTCTTGAAGAAGGGAAAGATGATTGGAGACGCTCGCGACGGGTACGAAGCGAATAAGATTATAGATGCACTCTATACCTCTTCAAAGACCGGCAAGGCAATACGGCTGAAATAGAAGATATGATCAGACAAGCAGTCATCTCTGCGGGTGGATTAGGAACTCGGCTTCGTCCGATGACGGACACCCTGCCGAAACCAATGATTCCTATTCTCGGGAAACCGTTGCTCGAGTGGCACATCGAGCAGTTCAAGAAATATGGCGTACGGGAATTCTTTATTACGCTCCAATATCTCCCTGAGGTAGTCAAGGATTATTTCGGCGATGGGTCGCGGTTCGGTGTGAAGATTCAGTATTTCGTCGAAAAAGAACCCCTTGGTTCCGCTGGGGCGATAAAAAAGTTCGAAGATCGCCTGGAGGAAACATTTTATTTCATATATGGGGATATATTCAGCCAGATGAATTATGCGGATATGGCAGCAGTCTATGTACGAAAAGAAAATCCGATCGGTATGCAGCGCATGAAAAAGACTGATGATTATGGTGACGCCGATGTCGCTCGGCTCGATGAGAATATGCGGTGCGTGAAGATTCACGGCAAACCGCATACCGAAAAATATCCGAATGCTTATCGCATGAGCGGTTCGTTCATTCTAGATAAAAAGATACTTTCGTATATACCGGAGGACGCAGCATTCAATCTCGGGAAACAACTATTGCCGAAGGTGGTTTCCTCAGGCGAACATTTCTATGCGTATGAATGCACTGAGTATTCAAAGGGAATCGATACCGCAGAGAAACTGGAAGAAGTGCTCGCATATTTACGCTCTCAGTCATGAAAGTCTCTATCATTATTCCGGTCTATAACGAAGCACGGACCGTTTCGGAGCTCCTACAAGAAGTCTTTGAACAGTCGCTCGAGCTCGAGAAAGAAATCATCATCGTCGAGAGCAATTCGTCAGACGGTTCTCGCGAGCTCGTACGGAAATTCGTGAAGGAGAATGCGGGCATCGTCCTGATCCTGCAGGAGAAGCCGCGTGGAAAGGGGTTCGCGGTGCGCGAAGGTCTCCGCCATGCAACGGGCGACATAATTCTTATACAAGACGCGGATCTTGAATATGATGTGCAGGACTATCCGGCAGTGCTTGCGCCGATTACGGAAGGAAAGACAGCATTCGTGCTCGGGAGCCGTCACCTCTCTGCAGATCACTGGGAGATACGCGTCTTCGAAAAGACGCCGGTGATGGCACGCTTCATGAATCTCGGCGGCCTGCTCTTCCATTCTTTCTTCAACGTTCTGTATGGCACGCGGCTCTCGGATCCGACGACAATGTTCAAGGTATTCCGGAGGGACTGTCTCGATCACTTCACACTCTCAGCAAATCGGTTTGAATTCGACTTCGAACTTCTTGGGAAATTAATCCGTGCCGGATTTATCCCGCTTGAGGTGCCGGTTTCCTATGAATCCAGAGGTTTTGCGGAAGGGAAGAAGATACGCATATTCAGAGATCCGTTCCTTTGGGCCTTCATGATTATAAAGACGAGAGTATCTCCACTTAAGTAATGGAAACAGACTGCGACTTACTCTTCCGATTCTCTAAAAAATAGGCCACAGCAGAGAATGCGCCGATGAGGAAGAGTGGGTCCACGGGCGCGCGATAACGAGCATGAGCCCCCGGGCCGGTCACAAAGGCGAAATAGAGGATGATAACAAAGAACATCCATGCGAGTCGGGTGTTCTTTGGTCGCCACAAGCCTGCGAGGATGAGAAGAGTGATAATGCCCCAGAATGCATTCTCGAGCAGGAACCAACCATGATTCCTGAGGTTTTCCATGAGAAGCGGCAGGGAGAATGGATTCAACGCTTGGATTAGAGCGGGTTCCGGAGCGCGGTTGAAATTCGGTAGCATGATATTCACCGTCCACCAATAATCATGAGCACCGTTCGAGGTAAAGAAAGGAATGAAGGTGGAGAGATGGTAGAGTCCGTAGCGGAAGGGATGCGCGAAGATCACTTGGAGCGCGATTTTCTGCAGAGTGGCGGAATATTCAGGACCGGTAGGCACCTCTCCTAGCGGGATATTACCCATTTTCTCAAGCGCATAGCGCGCTTCTTTGTCGGTCATGCCAGGGTGGAGCGTTGCATAGAATCCAGTTGCGTTCTGACGGAAGATGAAGAACGGGCCCGTGGTGGCGAACTGCCACGAACCGAGTTCGACTTTATTGCGCACACACCACGGCGCGAGCGTGCTGAGGAATGTGACAATCATAAGAATCGCGGCAAACACATGCTTGCGGGTGATCTCCTTCCAAGGCAGATAGAATACGAAGTACGCAGGGATGAAAAAAACGAGGAAGTAGAGTGATGCTGGCTTTATATAGACAGTGAGGGCGAGCAGGAATCCAGTGAGTGCCCAACGCGCATAGAGGTTCTTCATCTCGGAGAAGAAGAATATATAAAGCGCACCGATGAAGATGAACGTAAACAGATTCTCATTCATCAAGGTTGAAGCGGCCAGAAAGGTACTCGGGAGAATGAGATAGAGTAGTGCGAGCGGGAGCGCCCACTTCTCTCCGAGGACTCGCTTCGCCATAGAGAAGACCATAAGGACCGTCAGAAAGAGTATGACTATCTGCGTGATGATAGCTGGATAGAAACTACCGAAGATCGCATAGAACGGCGCAATGAAGAATGAATACCCCGGCGTGCGCCACATGTCCGGCACGTAGGGAGAGGTGGTCGCGAGCGAGAATACTCCATGGTCGACGAAATTTACTGCGAGCGTCGCATAGAGGGATTCTATATCTGAACTCACTGCAGGGAACTCGCTTGCGACCTTCGTGTCTGCGGTATGCGCGACATGTGTGAGATAGAGGAGACTACTTCCGGCAGTGATGACCGATACGGCAAGCAGGATAATCCAGAGTCGGACTCCCTTATATCTGACTGAGAATTCGTCTTTCATGCTAGCATCGAGTGTTTCTGCTACTATAGCACCCATGACTGAATTCGAGTACGATCGTCGAGATCTGGAAGTGATGTCCTTCGCGCGGAAGTATCACGAGTGGATCCTGAGCTTGTTTCGCGGATTCCTCAGGAAGCGCGTGGCGGAAGTGGGGGCCGGTTCCGGAAATTTCTCTGCACTCCTTCTTGGCGAACCGATAGAAGAATTGGTAGTAATAGAGCCATCAGAGAATATGTATCGGCTGCTCAAAGAGAACACTGCGCAGGATGTACGGGTAACGGCGCGCAATGCTTTTTTCGCCGAAGTGAGCGGAGAATACGCGGATCATTTCGACTCGATCGTGTATGTGAACGTACTCGAGCACGTCGAAGATGATGCGGCCGAGCTCGCTCTTATATATAAGTCGCTCCGGAGTGGCGGGCACGTGTGTGTATTTGTCCCCGCGCTCTCGTGGCTCTACAGTGATCACGACGCCTCCATCGGCCACTTCCGCCGCTACCACAAAGCGCCGCTCGAAGCGCTCATTCGCGATGCGGGGTTCGAGATCGTGCGGTCGCGCTACTTTGACCTCCTCGGCATCCTTCCGTGGCTCGTCTTGCTCAAATGGAAATTATTGAAAGGAGATCCATCGGCGGGGAACATTTCTTTCTATGATACCTATATTGTGCCGATGTCCCGCGCGCTCGAGACGCTTGTCACGCCTCCTATCGGCAAGAATCTCCTTATTGTGGGGAAGAAGCCAGAGTGAAGACGAAGTGCTGATAGACGAAATAGCTGAACACTGCGAGGATGATACCCGCGAAGACTTGCGCGAGGAGATACCATACGCCGAGCACTGAGACGAAGAGGTACATGAGGCCAGTATTGATGCCGAGGTTTATTGTAACGGTGACAAGTATGTAGCGGGCTAATTGGAAATGGACACCCTTGGTTGCGGAATTCTGGAAGGTCCAGAATTTCTGCATGAGGAAGCTCCCGATGAGTGCGGTGGAGAATGATGCAACCGAGGCAATCAGGTAGTGGACGTGCAGGAAATGCACGAGTAGGAACAAGATGCTGAGATTAATCGCTGCGGCAATCGTCCCGGACACGAGGTAGCGGAGGATCTTCTGCACTGCTGGAGAAAGCATAAGTGATAGTGTACCGCACCCCGACGTTCTATACCTACAAAAGATTAAAAAGGAGGGGCATTTCGCGTCTCTGTCGTGTGGTATAGTTTCCCCATTATGCAATCCGAACATACCGCGAAAAACATTGCCAGGTGGGTAGCGCTTGGCGCATTATTCCTTATTCCGCTCACGCCGCTTTTGGTGGCAAACACGTATTTCTTCCCCTTCATCAGCGGTAAGGCATTTTATTTCCGTATTCTGGTCGAGATAGCGGTCGTGGCGTGGGCAGTGCTCGCTTTTTTCGATAAGGAATATCGCCCGCGGTTTTCCTGGATTGGAGTCGCCGTAGTTGCTTTTGTAGTATGGATGGGTATTGCTGATCTCTTCGCTGTGAACGTCGCCAAAGCATTCTGGAGCAACTTCGAGCGTATGGAAGGATGGGTGCTCCTCATTCATCTTCTCGGTTTCTTCTTCGCGGCGGGGGCAGTGCTTCGAGCCGAGAAAAAATGGCGAGCTTGGTTTCTTACGTCGCTTGGCGTCTCACTCCTCATTTCAGGATATGCGCTCTTGCAGCTGGCTGGTTCGCTACCTATCCATCAGGGTTCAACACGTATCGATGCGACGCTCGGTAACTCGGCATATCTCGCTATCTATTTCCTCTTTAACGTATTCATTGCGCTGTGGCTCGCACTCACTGAGAAATATATGTGGCTCAAATGGTCGCTCATCGCGCTCGCAGCGCTCGAAGTCGTACTCATATTCTTCACAGAAACACGTGGCACGATTATCGGGCTCTGTCTCGGATTCGCGCTCGCAGCATTTCTGACGATGCTCACGGCGGGGAAGCGCGTCCGCCAGTATGCCACCGGCGCTTTCATCCTCATCGTCATCCTCATAGGAGGCTTTTATCTCGCACGCAATTCATCGTTCGTGCAGCAGAATCATGTTCTCCAACGCGTTGCCTCTATCTCGCTGAGCGATGGCCAGACACGCTTCACGCTCTGGCACATGGCGCTCCAGGGTGTAGCTGAGCGGCCGATAGTCGGCTGGGGACAGGAAGGATTCAACTATATATTCAACAAATATTACGACCCGTCGCTCTATCAGCAGGAGCAGTGGTTCGATCGTGCACACAATGCATTCATTGATTGGCTCACGGCCGGCGGCATCCCTGCATTCCTGCTCTATCTCTCACTTTTCGGAACCGCACTCATGCTCTTGTGGCGCAGCTCCGAGCTCTCTCGTCCTGAACGTATTGCGCTCACCGCTGCGCTCGTAGGCTATGCGGTGCACAATCTGTTCGTGTTCGATAATTTGTACTCATACGTCTACTTCTTTGCGATACTCGCGCTTATCGATTCGCAAGTCGCGCGGCCGATGCCGTCCTTAGAATCCGCACCGGTCTTGGATAGGGAGGCGGGCATGACCTATGCTCTTCCGATGGGCGCCGCAGCAGCGCTCATCCTCGTCTGGACAGTGAACATCTCCGGCATGCAAGTAGCGTCTAAACTCATTACAGCGCTTTCTCCATCATCGGCCGGCGTTTCGGGGAATATCGCTACCTTCCAAGATCTTGCCGCGCACCCCTCGTTTGCCGCACAGGAGATACGGGAGCAGCTCGTGAGTTTCGCTGCTTCAGTAGCACAGAGTTCTTCCGCGACTATTGTGGAGAAACAGCAGGCAGTCGGCCTCGCGCTTACTGAGATGCAGAAGCAAATCGCATCCTATCCGCTAGATGCGCGAGAATATCTCGAACTCTCGTTCGTGTACCGCTCTATGGGTGACAACGCGGGAGCGTTGAAGCAAGTGCAGACAGCGCTCACTCTCTCGCCGAAGAAAGAACAGGCTTGGATCCAAGCCGGCGCAATATCCTGGGACATGGGCGATACAAAAGGAGCACAGACTGACTTCAATACGGCGTATGCACTCGGTCCGCAGTTCGCAGATCTTGCGGCATATGCAGCGGCAGGTGATATAGGAGCAGGCGACACAAAAGACGGAGACGCTATTCTCATGAAAGTGTACGGCACGACCTCTGTCGACAGCGATATTCTTGGCGTCGCATACTACCGTGCGAAAGACTGGTCTCGATTGATTAATCTCTGGCAGCTTCGCGTGAATAGCCCTACTGCCGATGCTCAGACATGGTTCGGACTCGCTGCAGCCTACTATGCATCAGGCGATACAGCGCATGCTATATCGACGGTTAAGGAGGCAGCAGTGCGCTTCCCAGATGCTGCAGCTTCGGTAGATGCCGCGCTTGCGCAGATACGAGGGAATACAGGCAAGTAGTCATTAATGAATGTAGAAACTTCAGTACCGCTTGCACCGCTCACGACATTTCGTATAGGGGGTCTCGCACGCGTCTATATCCCTATTCATACGGAAGAAGAGGCAGAATCCGCGGTCGCGCTTGCGCGCGACCGCGGACTTCCTCTTTTTGTGCTTGGTGCCGGAAGCAATATTCTCATTCCCGACAGCGGCTTCGATGGCGTCGTGCTGCACATGCAGATGCGTGAGATGACGATTGAAGATAGAGGTGAGCATGCTGAACTTATCGCGGGCGCCGGCGCGCTCTGGGAAGATGTTGTCGATGCTGCCTGCGTTCATGGATTGCACGGCATTGAGAATCTCGCTGGCATACCTGGCACACTCGGCGGAGCAGCTGTGCAGAACATCGGTGCGTACGGTGCAGAGTTCGCGCCGGTCTTCGCGTATGCAGACGTACTGGATAGTACGACGGGAGCGAAGCGGCGCATCACCAAAGAAGAGGCATTGTTTGCCTACCGCACTAGTACGTTCAAGCAGCACTCCGAACTAGTCATTACTCGTATTGCGCTCACATTGAAAAAGAATGCGTCGCTCCACACACAGTATGCTGACCTCGCGCAGGTCGTCGAATCAGGCGTAGCGCTCGCAACTCCTGCGGATGTTGCGAAGGTTGTACGTGCCATACGCGCCCGGAAGTTCCCGGCAGGCAAAGATGAGGGAACGGCTGGTTCATTCTTTAAGAATCCCATAATCACTCAGGCGTTGGCCGCGTCTTTAGTAGAACAGTTTCCAGGTCTGCCGACATTTCCGCTCGAGAACGGGATGGTGAAGATACCGCTCGCATGGATACTCGATCATGTACTCTCGCTCAAGGGATATGCAAAGGGTCCAGTGCGACTCTATGAGAAGCAGCCGCTCGTACTTGTCGCGCAAGCTGGCGCGCGCTCAGCGGATGTTGATGCACTCGCGAATGACATATGTGCACGCGTATATGAAGCGACGCAGATCACTATTGAACGTGAAGTAGAAACAATTAGCGCACGATAGAATTTTTTTCTAAAATTATTTTTATAAAAGTTATCTCGCACACTTAGATATCTATTGCAGACTGAATGAGATGCGTTCCATCAGAAATCTCCTTGCGTTCCCACGTAATTTAAGCGCCTTCTCACGTCTTGAAGCGTCATCTTTCTCCTTGTACGCCTCGTAATATATGAGCTCGAATGGTGCGCGAGGAGCGGTTGAGAAGTTCTTCCCATTGTTATGTTCATTCAGTCTGCGTTTCAAATCGTTTGTGCTACCGATGTATAACTCGCTATCTTTTGTGCTTCGAATGACGTATACGTACTGCATGTTTGTAGTATACGATTTGAAACGATAGATATCTAAGTGTGAGAGTTATCCACACATTTATTTTTTTTGTTCACGCAAAATTTTTTTACGCGCAATAATATCTATTAGAAACGTTTGTGTATGAATTCGTTCATGCAGAGACGGGTCGACATACCAGATTTTAATTCCAACCACCATGGCAGCAAAAAAGCGAAAGACAGTGAAGAAGGTTGCAAAGAAGGCAACAAAGAAGCGCAAGGCAGCAAAGAAGCGCGCATAGTTCTCGACTGCCTTTCGGCAGACGCGAAAAGAAAAATTCCACGTGAGTGGGATTTTTCTTTTTTAGACCGCAATGCAATACCATGGTATAGTGCAATCTCATGTTCAATCTCTCCTCTTTCTTCTCGAAGAATCAATCCGCGGCCTTTCTAAAGGCCGCGGCACCCGTAGTAGCAGCCACAAACGCGCTTGCCGAGGAGTGTCTTGCGCTCTCTGACGAGGCTCTTCGCGCACGCCTGAAGGAAGTACGCGAGCGAGCGAGTACTGTGGGAGTCGCCGAGAAGTCAGACATCCCTCTCGTGTTCGCGCTCGTGCGAGAAGCATCTCGCCGTACGCTCAAGCAGCCTCATTTCGATGTACAACTCATGGGCGGGCTCGCCCTCCTTGAGGGAAAGATTGCTGAGATGCGAACTGGAGAAGGGAAGACGCTCGTCGCGACGCTCCCTGCCACCTATCACGCGCTTTCTGGGCAAGGCGTGCACGTCGTGACCGTGAACGATTATCTCGCACGTCGCGATGGTGCGTGGATGGGACAAGTCTATAATTTCCTCGGTCTCTCAGTCGGTGTTGTGACGAGTGCAGGTTCCTATATATATGACGCTTCGCACGTGGATACGCGAGAAGATGCGGAGCGCGACGCCGAAGGTTCGTTCAAAGTGTTTTATGACTATCTGCGTCCTGCTACCAAACGCGATGCGTATGTCGCTGACATTACCTATGTCACCAACAATGAGCTCGGATTTGATTATCTGCGCGACAACACCGCCTATGACGCATCGCAGATCATGCAGCGCGGGCATGCCTATGCCATTATCGACGAAGTCGACTCCATCCTCATCGACGAAGCGCGCACGCCGCTCATCATCAGCGGGCCTGCAGGCGACTCGCAGAAGCTCTATGAACAGTTCGCCGGTCTCGTACGAACCCTGAAGGAAGAAAAGGATTATACGATTGATGAGAAACAGAAAGCTATTCAGCTCACTGAAGAGGGCATCCATACCGCTGAAGTAGCGCTTGGTCTCGAAAATCTCTATGCGGAGGGCGGGATGAAATTCGCGCATCATCTCGAGACGGCTGTACGCGCTCAAGCGTTGTTCCACAAGGACAAGGAGTACATCGTACGCGACAACGAGATCCTCATTGTGGACGAATTTACTGGGCGGTTGCAGCCGGGCCGCCGCTGGTCAGAAGGCCTCCATCAGGCTATCGAGGCGAAAGAGGGAGTTATGGTGCGCGAGGAGACTCGTACCTATGCGACCGTTACATTCCAGAACCTTTTCCGCATGTACAAGCGCCTTGCGGGCATGACGGGCACTGCGCTTTCCTCAGAAGAGGAATTTTATACGGTCTACGGACTTGAAGTGGTGGTAGTACCGACCAATCAACCAGTCGCGCGTAAGGACTTCGACGACCTTATTTTCCAGACTGCGGCAGGAAAGTATCGCGCGGTCGCGCGTGCAGTGAAGGAGCGGCACATGAAAGGGCAGCCAGTCTTGGTCGGTACGGTATCGATTGAGGACAATGAGATAGTAAGTGTCTTTCTTACAAAGGAGGGCGTGCCGCATGAAGTGTTGAATGCCAAGAACCATGAGCGTGAAGGCGAGATTATTGCAAGCGCCGGAGAGGCCGGTCGGGTGACCGTGGCGACGAACCTCGCTGGTCGCGGCGTCGATATCAAGCTCGGCGGTGCATTGCCGACACCGGAAGAGCGCGCCGACATCATTGCCAAAGGCGGACTCGCGGTCATTGGTACAGAGCGCCACGATGCGCGCCGCATCGATAACCAGTTGCGCGGCCGCTCAGGCCGCCAAGGCGACCCAGGTGAGACGCGCTTCTACGTATCGCTCGAGGACAAACTCATGCGCGTATTCGCTGCTGAGACCCTGAAGAACGTGATGGGCCGATTCGGCATACCTGAGGACGAGCCGATTGAAAGCAGCATGATTACGAGGTCGCTCGAAACCGCTCAGGGCCGCATTGAAGGGTTCAATTTTGATGCACGCAAGCAAGTGCTTGCCTATGACGACGTGATGAATACACAGCGTCTCGCTATTTATGATCGCCGCCGCTCCGCGCTGCTCGGGGACGAGACCGATATTGAGAACGTGGCTCGCACGCTTCTCGAGGGGAACGCTCCTGCGCTTGAAGCGTTTGAAGCAAAGAAAGCTGATCTCGATACTGCGTTCGCAGGCCTGTTGCGCCACCTGCTTCTGCAGGTCATCGACATGTTCTGGCTCGAGCATCTGGAGACCATGGATTATCTGCGCCGCTCAGTATCGCTCCGAGCATACGGCCAGCGCGACCCGCTTATCGAATATCGCCGCGAAGGTCTCATGCGATTCCGCCAGCTCGAGGAAAATATCAAAGCAGCATTTGCTGAGGCATTGCCGCGTTTGCAGTCTGCCGATGATGCACGCATTCGCGCAGAACAGGAGAGAGTGCGCGCCTCGCTTGCCACCGCAGGAGCAGAAGATGGGGGTGCTCCGGCGCCAGTGGTCAATACAAATGAGTACGGCCGCAACGATTTCGTTACGATAAAGAAGGGCGATGCGACGCAGACACTCAAGTATAAGAAAGCCGAACCGCTTCTAGCCGAGGGCTGGACTATCATAAGCCACGACTAGCACACCCCCCATCTCTCCCCTTTATTCTTAACCCATGCGGGGGTTTACGAAACCCCCGCATGGGTTTTCCCATCTATCCAATCTAGTTGTCCTTGAGTTGTTTAAGTCGCAAATTCATAGAGATCGGCCTCCTCATATTCTGCACCCTTCAGGAATTCTCTGATTTCGCGCTCATAATTTCCCAGAGAATCTTTGAACAGAGATGTCGAAAGAAGAGAGGGAAAATTTTTGTATCCCGCATAATCCAGATAACTGCTCCATCGATATGTAGCAAGGTAGTGCAATGCTTCACTCGAACTTTTGATGCCCGATTTGCTTCTCTCCCGCCAATTCTGAGCGTTACTAAGGTAATCGAGCGGGTTTAGATGAACATAATGAAGCAGATACAAGAAATGAGCTTGTTGCTGCACGGGGATTTTTTTCGTACGACCCTGGAACAATGTTCCGGTCCGGACATATCGCTCGTTGAAATAATTAGCGTATCCGATATTAAGCTTTCGTAAAAACAAACTCATTCCACCATCAATACGCTCTGAAAGAATAAGGTGGTAGTGATTTTTCATGAGGCACCAGCCATGAATATCAACAAGACGTCTTCGAATAAGGGGGTTTACGAAACCCCCTATATTGCTGGGGGCACGCATGTGGGGAGCAGGTCTTTGGTCATTGAATTCGAAAAGATCATGTACGAAGCGGATACGATCTTGATCGTCTCTGAACAAATCTCTTCCGTCCACACCGCGATTGAGCGCGTGAAATATTTCCATGATTCGTAATTATATACTCATCCATGCGGGTATTTCGTAAACCCCCAATTCGGTGTGCACAATGTGTTTGGCTATCACGTGCCGGTGCTATGGTGAAAATCATGCGGGGAAAAAATCTCGCGTTCTTTCTTTTAGCCAGTACTCTGGTGCTCGGCATGCGTCCGCTGACTGCGCATGCGGAACTGTATCCAATCATTAATGAAGTGAAGTTCCATGAATTCGCGAGCGTACCGGGAACTCCGTCTGATGTGAAGCAGAGTGCTCTTAAAGCTGGAGACGTGATCACACTTCAAGTGAACGTCGATAGCATATATGCGGATGCGCCGAGGGTAACGGTCGACCTGTCAGAGCTTGGCATCACTAGTCCGACAACGACTCCTGCCAGTGCAGGTCCGATCTATCACGAAGTGCTCCACGATCGCGCCTACTATTCAGATTATGTATACGAATTTGGCCCATTTACTATCGGTGCGGACGTGCCAGATGGTGAAAAGACCATTCCTATTCAAGCGATTGATGCGGTTGGGAATGTCGCTTCGTCGGTCACCCACATTGTCGTGGATAATGTCCCGCCCATAATTTCTCTTTCAGGTATTACCTTTTCGACCACTACGCCGGGCGCTAATGACTACATGTATCTTTCGGGTGCACTGAGCGAGACGGGGAGTTCTCTGGTGACCGGTCGCGTTACTGAAACGCTTTTAGATGCGAATCGAGAGAAAATGATTGGCGGATGGCCGTGGTCATATACCGTTGACTATAATCCGCTGACGCTTTTTTCCGCCTCCTCGACAGACGGGATATTTTCCCATGTGCCGTATATGTTGGCCGAAAATAAGCCCGGAGAGATCGCTGAAGCTGCTTTTTTCAAACTCGCAATCACAGCATATGACGCAGCAGGGAATAGTGCCTCGACTGAGTTCGTCATACCGCTTCAGACACAAATAGAAGAACCGAAGGTATCGAACGTGCTTTTCCTTCCTGGCATCGAGGGGAGCCGATTGTATGAGGGGACAGGTTGCGGCAAGAGCGCCGAAGAGATGCTGTGGGAGCCGTACGAATCCGCTTTAGGATTATTCACGGGTGCGGGCGATAAGAAGGTAAATAATCTTGCGCTTAATACTGCTGGCACGAGCGCATGTTCAGATATTTATGCGAAGGAGGGGGAGATCATCGATGCGGTAAACGGCAGTGCCATCTACGCCTCGCTCATAAGCGAGATGAACGGACTAAAAGCCGGTGGTACCATCAACGACTGGAAACCAGTTGCCTATGACTGGCGGCTCTCGCTTGATGACCTTATGTCCAATGGGGCGCAGCATGGCGACCGGATCTACTATGGGGAAGCGACGAGCACACCTTATATAGAGCAGACGCTGCGTTCGCTTGCTACGAGTTCAAAAAGCGGCAAGGTCACTATCATCGCTCACAGCAATGGTGGCCTCGTGACGAAAGCTCTTCTCGAGCGACTTGGAAGCGAAACTTCCAAGTCGCTCGTCGATAAGATAATAATGGTCGGCGTGCCGCAGAGTGGGGCTCCGTTGGATATAGGCTCCACGCTTGTTGGCTATGACTCAGGCATTTACTCCAAGATAGTCTCTCAGATTAAGGTTCCAGTAGTGACAAATGTGGCAGCCCGTTCGCTCGCTCAGAATTCGCCGATGGCGTATCACCTGCTGCCCTCAGAAGCATATTTCCTGAACGCGGGAAACGATCCTGCACATCCGGTCATTCGTTTCAGCGGTTATGGATATGCGAATGAGGAGCTGGCTTATGGCAATGTCATTAAAGACCGTGTCACACTCGACAACTTCCTCCTCGCCAAGGAGGGTGCTCGCGAGAAACCGAAATCAAATGATCTGAAGTCTGCAGAGATTCTGAATTCGACGCTTATCGACTATGCGAACACGACACATTCGGCATTAGACGTCTGGACACATCCGCCGGGCATACAAGTGAGTCAAATCGCCGGGTGGGGAGTGGATACTGTCGGCGGTATAGATTTCTACACTGCGTCATCCACCTTACTCAATTTCTTAGGCTCTCGGCGAAGATACAAGCCTATTTTCATTGAAGATGGCGATGGTACGGTCCCTGTCCCGAGCGCGTTACTGATAGCGTCGAGCACAGACGTAAAGAATTATTGGCTAGACTTACAGAACTCTCAGATAAAACACGGCGATATATTTGAAAGCGCGGACCTCGAAAACTTTTTAGGGAATCTTATTACTAATATTTCAACCCAACCTTCGACTATATTGGATGCCTCACCAGTATCCTCTAGTTCCAAAAAGTTAACATTCTTTCTTAATCAGCCGGTTTCGTTCCAGATCAAGGATGTACATGGACGCGTGGGTGCTACAGGGGACAGTTCGCCGACAATTCCCGGATTCAGTTACGGCGAGTTTGGCGGAGTGATGTACATTACTGTACCCGAGGATGGGCAATACGAAGTTACGATACAGGGGGAGGGCAACGGTCTATTAGACCTAGATATGCAAGAGAGGTCGGGCGATACGATCACTGCTTCGAGTACTGTCGAAAGCATCCCGATAACAGAAAACACGCTCGTCAGCCTTACTATTTCAGGCGGGTTGGATACCACGTCTCCCATTACGGTAGATACAAATGGAAATGGGCAAGATGTAGTGCACATAGTACCTGTGGTGGGGGAAACAGTTATCTATCCTAAGCCGCAGACGGCTGCAAGCACTACCGAGGATTCCGTGCCGCCAGTGGCGATGGGTGGCGGCGCGGGCGATCCTCCATCATCACCTATACTCGTTTCAACAAAAAGCATAATTCCCATACCGACCTCGCCTCCCATTGAATTGGTGTCGGTCATGGCCACGACGAGCGATGCTACTATTAGCACCAGCACCAGCACCAGCACCAGCACCGGTGAGGTGGCTACTGCTGCACCGGTGGTCGCAGCAGCGCCTGCTCGCATCCGCATAGCCGTGAAGCATGTGCCGAGAAGCGTCACTGCTGCGAATCAAAAGCAGGCAGTACCCGATCTTTCACAAACTGCTTCGGTATACGGAGCAATTCACCAGCCGATATTCACCAAATTAGTAATCGCATTGTCCGATGGGCTGCACAGGTTCTGGCTCACCATTAGAAAATTATTCTGATTATATGAAAATAAAGATATCCTTGATAATTACAGCTCTGATTGTATTGATGATTGGCTATGTCATTGCGCATCCCCTAAGTCTTAGCCTTTGCAGCAATATATACCAGACTAGTAACTATATAGGATGTTCAGATGGCACCATAAAGAGTATCGGTTCCCCCCTCTTCATCTTTATGTCTTGGATATTACCTATTATTATCTTTGCCGCACTTTTGCGCGAAAATATATTTCGACCCTGGATCCGTCTCTCTCTATGGTTTGTGCCACTTTTGATTCTCTATATTTTCACTACGCCGGTTAATTTTACTGGTATTGGACTAGACCTGTTTCCATTCTATCGAGATGATGCTGCTCGTCTTGCAGCGGAGATCTTTTCAGTCGCAAGTCTTGTTGTGATGGTCTTCAGTTTTATGCGTCTGCGCTTTGTGAAAGAAGATGGGAAAGGAGGAGAGTATCAGGTTAGAGAATTAAAAGCATTAGTAGCTTCAAGTATTGGTGCTGTCGCTGCCGCAATATTCGTATGGACCTTATTCTCCAACAATCTCAATCTCTTCATTCTTTCCGGCATCACCTTTATAGCCATGGCCTTGTTTTCTCTCTATCAGATAATCGTTCTGGTATTTAAGAAGAGACAAGACCATCTAGCGTTAGGGCTGAAGTTGAATACAGCTATCCTCCTGCTCACGGTAAGCGTTATCGTTTGCGCGACCTCCTTTTTGATCGGTATACGATAATTTGCAGACACGGCGTGTCTGCAAATGCGGGTATTTCGTAAACCCCCGCATGGGCGAGGTATTGCAGTTAGGCGATTTTTGTTTTCTAGTGTATGATGAGAAAACTATGGCATTTACCGACGAAGCGAGAATACATCTAGAGTCCGGCAAAGGCGGCGATGGCGTCGTACGCTGGCTGCGCACGAAACAATCTGCGTGGGGAGGTCCCTCAGGCGGCGATGGTGGGCGCGGCGGCGATGTCGTCCTCGTCGGCGTGCGCGATCTCGCGGCTCTTTCGCAGTTCCGTTTCGAGAAGAAATTCAAAGCCGAGAATGGCGAAGCTGGTAAAGGTGAGCTGAAGCACGGGTCGAATGGCGCCGATATCGTACTCAAGATACCGGTCGGTACACTGGTCCGCGTCGTCGAGACAGGAGAGGAGCACGAGATTACTGCCGAGGATGAACGCTTTGTACTGTTCCGTGGCGGCTATGGCGGTCTCGGCAATGCCCGCTTCAAAAGCTCGACAAATCAGAACCCCTATCAGCAAACGGTAGGGAAAAAAGGGAAGGGTGGGGATATCGAAATGGTCCTGAAGATCATCGCCGATGCCGGGCTCATCGGTCTCCCGAATGCCGGGAAGTCCTCATTGCTGAATGCTCTCACTCGGGCGAAATCGAAGATAGGGGACTACCCATTTACCACACTTGAGCCGAACCTCGGGGAATTCTATGGCCGTATTCTGGCCGATATTCCAGGCCTTATAGAAGGAGCCTCGTCCGGACGAGGTCTCGGAATAAAATTTTTGAGACACGTAGAGCGCACTGGTATTCTGTTGCATCTCGTCTCGGCTAGCACAGATGACCCTATCGCAGCCTATAGGGAAGTACATAAAGAGATAGAGGCATTTGGGCACGGGCTCCCAGAGAAGCGCGAGATAGTCGTCCTCTCTAAAACCGACCTTTTGACTCCTAAGGAGGTGGAAGCGAAGAAGAAATTGCTTGCCAAAGAGACTGGTAGGGAAGTGCTCACGGTCTCAATCGCCGACGATGCCGCCCTCAAAACGTTCTCGGATAGGCTCACGGCTATCTTCGCAGAAAAGAAGTAGGGCCTATTCAGGCCTCGGTCTTTGCTATATTCTAGGAGCATACGCATGGAGTACCGCCCCACGATAGGACTTGAAGTGCACGCCGAGTTGAAGACGCGAACGAAGATGTTCTGCGACTCTGCGAACGACCCCGATGAGGCGCGTCCAAATATAAACATCTGCCCGGTATGCCTCGCTCACCCTGGCACGCTTCCTGTTATTAACCGGGCAGCGGTGCTGCACATATTGCGCATGGGTACGGCAATCGGAGGAAAGATCGCTGACTTCACCGAATTCGATCGCAAGAGTTATTTCTACCCTGACATTCCGAAGGGCTACCAGATTTCTCAGTATGAGTACCCGCTCATCACTGGCGGAGAGCTTGCTGGTGTTGCTATCACGCGCATTCATCTTGAAGAAGATACTGCTCGTTCAATTCACCTGCCTGCGCAGGCAGGTGCGGACGGGAAGAGCCTCGTCGATTTCAATCGCGCTGGCATTCCACTTATGGAACTAGTGACGGAGCCAGTCATACATGATGCGGCAACTGCCGGACGTTTCGCGCGCGAGCTCCAATTGCTTTTGCGTACGCTCGGCGCTGGTGAGGCGAATCTCGAGAAAGGGGAGATGCGCATCGAAGCAAATATTTCTGTATCAAAAGAGGAAGGAGTGTTCGGCACCAAGGTTGAAGTGAAAAATATAAATTCATTCCGTTCAGTTGAGCGCGCTATCGCTTTTGAAATTAATCGCCAAATTGAGCTTATTGAGAGCGGCGGTAACGTGGTGCAGGCGACACGCGGGTGGGACGAGACCAAGCAGAGCACCTTCCACCAGCGCTTCAAAGAGGGGAGTGCCGATTACCGTTATTTCCCAGAACCTGATCTTCCGAAATTGTATCTGTCCGATATTCCCGAATTCGCCCATGATGCGCTTCGCGCATCATTGCCTGAACTTCCATGGGAACGGCGTGCGCGGTATGCAGAGCGATATGCGCTCAAAGAAAATGATGTCGCCTATATCGGTGCGACGGCTGAGCGCGCAGAATTTTTTGATGCGGTGACAGAAGCACTCGATAACTCGAAAGAGCTTGTTGCGCTCGCTGCGAATTATATTGTCTCGGATCTCGGAGGCATCTATGCGAAGAAAGATAGTGAAGACTATGCATCTCTCGATCCGAAGATGTTCGCGAAGCTTATTCGTCTTGTCTCTGCCGGAGACGTATCTTCTCGCGGTGCGAAGGACACACTCATGCATCTCGTAGAGAAAGGAGGTGACCCAAGAGTCATCGCACAGGAGCAGGGATTGATGCAGGTGCATGATACGACTGTGCTCACTGAAGCTATCCGTGTAGTGCTCGCGGAAGAGAACAAGGCTGTCGAAGAGTATCGGGCAGGGAAGGAAGCCGCACTCCAGTACTTGGTGGGTAAGAGCATGAAGGCGACTCGAGGGGCAGGCAACCCTACTGTCCTCAAGGAACTGATAGTCAAAGAACTCTCACTTAAGTAAGAGGCAATCAAAAGCCCATGAGGGGGTTTCGTAAACCCCCTCATGGGCTTTTTGCTTTTCAGGATTCATGAGTTTTTATCATATGTGCATAACCCTTCCAAACAAGACAAGATACCTTTATACTACAAAGCATGGATGAGATTATTATAGAAGAGAAGCGGTATATATCGTCAAAGCAAGCTGCCAAAATTACTGGATATGCCAAGGATTATATCGGTCAGCTCTGTCGCGAGGGCCGCGTCCCGGCTCGATTGGTAGGCCGGAGCTGGTATGTGCTTGATTCAGCCATTCAGGACCATCGTTTCGGAAATCCAGTCATAGAATCTGATGAAAAGGCCGCTCCTGAGCCTTCAAATATCGAGACAGCTCGCTACTCCTCCCCGGCCGAAGAGGTACTCCCGTCTATAAATCAGCTTAAAGCCGCTCCCAAGGCTTCTGCTGAAGAACCCGTGCAGGAAAATTCAGTCGAACCCCTTCAAGACTCGTGGCGATCCTGGTTCGAAAAGGTTGAGGAGGCCGCGACAGAAGCTATTGCTGCGTCGCATACCGTCCCAGAGGAGCAATTAGCGGCAGAAGAACCCATAGAGGAGAGCATAGAGGTAAATGTGCCTGTTCGCGCTATACACCATTCGCTCTACCAGCCCGTGGAGGATGAGCCGATGCCGCTTGTCATAAAGAGCTATGCGCATGATGAAGAGGAATTGGAGGAGCAAATACGAGTCCAAGAGCGCCCTCAGAGGGGGATCAGAGGTATCCTAAGCGGGATTCAGGTAGCAAGTATTATGGTTGCCGCTATTTCTGTCATAGTTGCAGTCATGGGAAGCGGATATTTCGATAGCTACATCATCTCGAATAAACAAGTATCACTTGTTGCAGGAGTTTCTCTCTACAATAAATAGTGTATCTACATAGTATATGGTCTCGGATAGACGAGATTACAAAAGATGAATAGGAAGCAGGGTATAACAGCTCTGCTTTTCTAATTCGTCCTCAAAAAGTATTTTGTAAGTGATCACACGAGGTTACATTTGTTATTTAGACTTACAATTATGCTTGATAAGACTGTCAGTGAGGCTTTCTATGGCTTGTAGAGCCCAATAGGGGGTTTCGTAAACCCCCTATTGGGCGGAATGAGGATATGTGTAGAGAAATGTTCGCACAATGTTGTATATATTGTGCGCATTGCACCATATATAGAGTGAGATTCGGAGCATACATTATATAGGCTCTTCCTATGCAGATATCTTCGTCGTACATCCGAAATAACTAGTGTGTACACTATATATAGGAATGTTTTATATCTTTCGTAATCAGTGCTTAAGGCAACGAATTGAGTGGTCACGACATAACGTAAGCTCGACGAGGGAAATTAGTGATTTTTTACAGGTAAATGGGTCGAAATGAGAGCTTCTGATCGATGTGAAGTATATACAAGGGTTATTGAGCATGTACTGCCCTTCGTGCGCGGCGAAAGTTGATGCATGTTGATGCAAAAATTGCTCGATACTGAAGAAAATATACGCCGATAATTTTTATCGTTTGCGATGATAAAAATGTGATGAATCTTATCCACACATTTTTGCTAAAGGATTCCGGAATAACAAGTTATTATTTAGTTAATCCGGCTATCCGACATGGATCCTTTACTCCCTAAAAATTTAATAACGACAAAGAGTGCGAGTGAGTTGTCTGGATACACTTCGGACTATCTTTCCCGACTGATACGTTCAGGGAAAATAGTGGGAAAGAAAGTTGGGCATAGTTGGCTCATCGATAGTCAGTCACTCGACGCGTTCCTCGATACGCAAAAGAATCACAATCTGAATCGCGCGCGCGAACTCGCGAGTACTCGCACCAAGGAGTATCGCACTCAGCAGACGTTGGTGCGCCGCATCCAGAGAGATTTGACAAAGAGTGTGTCTATGACAGAAAGCGTCTTGGGCCCTGTGTCGTTCCGGTCTCACGCACTCGCCCTGTCCGTCGCTTTTGCCGTCGTGATATCGGGTGCAGCGCTTGCGCGTGCTGATGTGGTGCAGCAGCTCGCAGGGCGTTCAGCTGTCATCGCGATGAATGCAGTCTCTGGATTCGATGCGATGTATGGCGGCATTCCATCCGGTATTGCAGCGAAGTTTGCTCAAGTGCAGAACGAAATGCAATCGCGACCAGCAGTAATCGCAGAGCGCACGCAGCGCTCGTCGGCAGATGTGTCTTCGCCTGTGCTCGCGAATCCAGACCTCTCGTTCTTGTCCATGAACACCGAGTGCGCGAGCACGTCATGCGCACGCCCGAGTCGAACTCTTTCTGGGATGCTCGCGGAGAGCAACAACGGAACCATTGCGCCGATTGATTTCGGTTACGCTGTACGGCAATTCGTCGTGATTGCATCCTCGCCGGTGCTTATGCACGGAATGCTTGTGCAGAGCTACGCGGCACTTGGTACAAGCGCATACACAGGCATTGGTACGGCGCTGTCTCTCTATCGCGACGCAATTGAGGCAGCAGGCCGGTCATCATTTGAAGTTGCGGTTGCAACACGCGACATGCTCCGCACTTCTCCGCACGGCGTCGCGCTTGCGGCGCAATCATTTGTCGATCTGACTCATGCGCTTATCCATGCCGACGTATCAGGTGCTTACGGGATGGCAGCACTCGCACCTGCGAGCGCCCGCGTCACGGTCAATGCGATGGGAACTGTCGGTACGGTACTTGCCAGCGCGACAGCGCACATCCCTTCTCTTGCGGCGAATCTGTATCTGGGCACGGCGGCTATCGCGGCACATGCCGCACCCGCACTCGCCCAGGCGGTATTTTCAGTAGAATACGCGGGAGCAAAGCGGTTTGTCGCCGCGACGAATATGATTTCCGATACGTACTTGGCTTCCGTAGTGTCCGCTGGTGCGCTCGCGTATGACGGAGCGGTACAGACGCAAGGCGCGTTGCGCGTGGTGGCGCCAGCTCTTGCAACTCTACCCGCAACTATCGAGGATGCGTACCTGCACATCCTTGGCACAACAGCAGTTGCTCTGAATACTCTCGCGCAGACACCTTCGCTCGCTGCAGTTGCCACAGCTGCGCAGGTGCCGCTCACTCTCGGCGCACAAGTTGCGCTCACGACCTATCAAACTATCTACGGCCTATTCGACTCGATGACGAGCAATCTCGCATATCTGTTCTCTCCGTCGCCGACGGTCGTACAGCCTACGGTTAAACCAGGTAAGCAAGTCGCTGTAGCGACGAGTTCTCCTGTTCGTCCATCTACCACTACCACTGTCACCACCACGCGTACTGTCGTCGAGAATCCTACGTACACGACCGTCGTGCAAGGAGTCTCTTCATCGGTACTCGACAAATCGCTTCTCGCGCTTCGTGGCGACATTCTCGGCACGGTCGCGGGTATGATTCAGCCGGTCGCTGCACAGAGCGTGACGAACATGAATACGATCCAGTATGTGAACATGATTCAGGACTTGTCGAACCTCATCGTGAGGAATGGCGACTTCCGCGGCGGCACCTTCACGGGGGGCAGTATCACCGGCGCATCGACCATATCGGCAACAAGTGGCACTTTCGACAACATCGTTGCTGGATCAATAGCGCTTGGAACGACGACAATGAGTGGGAATCTATCAATTGGCGGTGATGGCCTGCTCTATAACACAGCCACTAAGAGCCTCAGTATCGGCAGCTCGACACCGTGGGCCCAGGTCTCCATCAATCCGACCGAATTGAACGGGACTGCGCCATCATTTGCGATAGGCTCCTCATCAGCCACTGATTTCGTCGTGACAAATGCAGGCTACGTCGGCATTGGGACAGCGACGCCGGACAATCTGCTTACGATGTACAGTCCGACCGCAGCGACGCAGGACTTCTCCGGCGGAGCAAGCGGGGCGTGGACAATGGGCTTTGATGTGACGAACAATCGGTTTGCAATAGCATCATCTTCAAACATCGCGACGAATGTGAGAATGGCTATATTAGGCAATGGCAATGTCGGCATCGGGACGACCAGTCCCGATGCCGTGCTCGCGCTCCAGCAGACCACAAATGGTACCCCCTTCATCAGTGCCTATCGAGTGACCGACTCCGCCCCCGCCGGCGACTTCATCAACTACAAGATGAATAACGGCACGACGCTCTTCCGCGTCGACAACTCCGGCAACCTGCTCGCCGGCGGCATCATCAACTCAGGCAGTCAGACCATCACCTCGACCTCTCAGCCGCAGATGCGTCTCCAATATGATCCAAGCAACGAGATGACGACTTCGGTCACCAATACTGGTGCGACGACATTCGGTATCAACGGTTCCGCGCCATCCCTCACCTTCACTCCCGGGACGAATGCGGTGAATTCATTCAATTTCACCAATGCACTCGCCGCCAACTCCATTCTCTCCATCGACACGCTGAATCAGCGCGTCGGTATCGGGACGGCGAATCCATCCGCGTTGCTTCAAACGCGAAATTACTACAGCACTTTAGGCAGCGGCCTCAATGTGGGGGGTAATTGGAGTGTCTCTCAAGCGTTGCCTGATGTGGTGGTATCAAACACGGGAGCAGGGTCTGTCCCGAGTCTTATTGGGCTAGACTTTCATAATGATAATACGACCGACAACAACTACACTCCTTTTGTAACTTTCTCTAGGAGAAGTTCTAATAGTTTGAATAATTCAGTATTTGCCGCTATTGGCGGTCAATCTATTGGAGCGGGACCGGATGCATATTGGACGAAGGGCGATCTAGTATTCCAGACGGCCGGGTCTGCTGTTTATGGCTTGCAAGAACGAATGAGAATTGCAAATAACGGCAACGTCGGCATCGGGACGACGAATCCGGTCTATCCTCTTCAAGTCGTCACCGCTTCTGGGGCTACGCCACCAAGTGGCGGGTTCACGAATAACATTACCGGATCGGCCGCTGACCCAAGTCTGGTTCTTCAGCGTTGGAGCGGCTCAGGCTCGCTGTATTACGGCGCATCGATCGATAACAATAACGGTGCCATTTCATTTGAAACTACCCCCGCAGCTGCCGTCGGCTCGCAAACCTTCACTACGCGAATGTATATCAGTAACACCGGCAACGTCGGCATCGGGACGACGACGCCAGGTGCAATGTTAGACGTACAAGGTACAGTTAACTCTAGCTCATACTATTCATCAGGTCTAGGATATTACGTAGGAGGTTTTCAATATGCGACAGCTAATGGAATGAATAATGCATTAAGTGGAAATACTCTTTCTTTTAGGACAGGGAGTGTGGACAACAGAATGGTAATTGATAATGTCGGCAACGTCGGCATCGGGACATCGTCACCGCTTACAAAATTGAGCATTCAGGGTACTGCGGGTGCGAATGATGTATTGAACGTAGCGAGTTCCACTGGGGCAAGTATGTTGTATATAAATAATCAAGGCAACGTCGGCATCGGGACGACGGCACCAGGACAAAAGTTAGAGGTTAATGGAAATATTAAGGTTGGAACTTCTGATTGGATTGGAACAGCAGCTGGGGCATCATATGTTCCTGATGATGGAGTTTTTGGCGGAACTATAAATAATGGCGGTGGATTCAAAATTACCACCGGGGGTGCTGAAGCAGTAAGAATATTAACAAACGGCAACGTCGGCATCGGGAC
>DIZH01000007.1:0-1547 GCA_002429325.1 Patescibacteria group bacterium UBA6033
TCATCTGCCGGCCTGTGGGATGGATGCATAAGTCTGGCGTCCTCTGGTGCGGCATTTGGCGGCAGCGTAACCTATGGCGTATCCATCGTGAATAATAATGCTCTCTCCGGCTATGCCTGGTCGAGCGATCTCGGCTGGCTTGATATGAGCAAGGTTGTCTATACACCAGCCATTCCTATTGTCACCTTCTCGGCGAACCCTTCTACGATTAGTACTGGTCAATCCTCAACGCTTACGTGGTCGTCGACTGGTGCCACTAGTTGTACTGCATCTGGGGGCTTCAGTACGGGCGGTGCGACGTCAGGCAGTGTCAGTGTCAGTCCACTAATAACTTCTACCTATTCAGTCACGTGTTCTGGTCCTGGCGGAACTTCAGTTCCTGCTAATGCCACCGTCACCGTCACCGTTCCGGACCTCACCATCACTGCGACACCAAATCGAGTATTGGTCGGGGGTGCCATCACAGTCACGTGGAGTGCTACCAATGTGAATAGCTGTACGATTACTCGAAACGCCGCAAGCTGGAAGAGTGTGACGGCAGTTGCTTCAAAGGTTTCCGGTTCAAGTCCAGATACGATTACTGGCCAAACCGTCTACGTGCTGTCCTGTATGGGCTCGAACGGCCTCGCGGTCGCGACGACCGCAAACACGACTGTGAACGTCTCAACACCCATCAAAGAATATTAGCCACAAGCTGTTATATGAACAGTGTTTGTGAGTAGATGGGGCCATAGTGAATATCTGCGATATACTTCGCACATGCGCTTTAGTCATATAAAAGATAGCAGACCAGTTTTCTTTGGTGCGCTCATCATTCTGCTTATTAGTGTCGTTGGAGGGGCATCGCGGGCGGAAGCAGTGTCGCTGGCATATATTTGTAGCAGCGCTTGCCCTGCGGCAGCTGGAGTCACCATGTCCTCTTCTCTTGATAAGTCTGTATATTCTCCAGGAGACCCTATAGTAATGACCACAAACATCATTACCGACGACAATCCTCAGAGCGGGAGTCCTAATGTGGTAGCGAGTGTAAACGGTGGCGCTTATAGTGCGGATTTGTTCCCTGGCATCTACTCACCTTATTCGTCAATGAACGGAGCCTCCGCATCAATGGTAATCGGTTACGCACCAGCAACTTCTGGCACATATACTGTCACCATCTCATATGGGTTGAGCGGATATACGAGCGCGTCTGGGTCGATTACCTTCACAGTCTCATCTCCTTCTGTCGCGGGAGTATGTGCGATGAACCCTCCTCCAACTGGCGGCAGCGGCAATTACCCAGTTAATGGATGTTCGACTGGAACTCTTGGCGCAAATGCTGTACAGTCCGACGGTTCGTATCAGTGGTACTGCAACGGAGCAAACGGCGGCGCTACAAGCCCTTTGTGCTGGTATAGTCCTCCGCCATCGCCTGTCGCGGGAGTATGTGCGACGAACCCTCCTCCAACTGGCGGCAGCGGCAATTATCCTATCAATGGTTGCTCATCTGGAACTCTTGGCGCGAACGGTGCGCAATCGGATGGCTCGTATCAGTGGTATTGCAACGG
>DIZH01000007.1:1816-16535 GCA_002429325.1 Patescibacteria group bacterium UBA6033
GCAAACGGCGGCGCTACAAGCCCACTCTGTTGGTATGCTCCACCTCCGGTTGTTAATGGTACCTGTTCGGCTATGGGATCCAACGGCAATTCTCCTATCAATGGATGTTCGACTGGAACGCTTGGTGCAAATGCTGTACAGCCCGACGGTTCGTATCAGTGGTATTGCAACGGAGCAAACGGCGGCGCTACAAGCCCTTTGTGCTGGAATAGCTCGACTGCTTCTCCTCCTGCACCGGTCGCCTCTATAAGCGCTTCGCCGACTAGTGTTGCCTCTGGTGGTCAGTCCACTCTTTCTTGGGGCTCCACCAATGCCACCAGCTGTACCGCAAGTGGTCCGTGGTCAAATTCAGGCACTCTCTCAGGGAGTGGGTGGACTAATGCTCTTTCTTCAGACACTACATTTTACTTCCAGTGTACTGGCCCAGGCGGCACATCACCCATGGCGTCAGTAACAGTAACTATCGGCGCATCTGCCTCTTCTTGTCCCACAACTACGATTTACGGCTGCTCTCTCTCAAACGTCTCTTCGGGGGGGTCTTCCGGCTCGTGCGCCTCAGGATATACCGGTTCCTGCAATTATAGCTGTAGCAATGGCACATGGAGCCAGAACTCAAACTCATGCACAGCAAGCACTCTAGTCACAGCCGCTCTTACTGCCTCGCCTACAAGCATCATCGCAGGACAATCGTCAACGCTCACGTGGTCCTCAACCAATGCCTACCTTTGTACTGCGGCTGGAGGATTCTCAACCAGCAACGCTACCGCAGGAAGCGTTTCAGTCAGTCCATCAATCACATCAACGTATTCCGTCACGTGTACCGGTTTCAGTGGTATCTCAGCTCCTGCCAATGCGACAGTTACGGTCATAGTCCCAACTCCAACTCTTTCTATCACTGCGATACCAAGTCGCGTATTGGTCGGAGGTTCCACTACAGTCACATGGAATGCCTCAAATGTAAGTGGCTGCTTCATCACACGGAACGGTGCCTCTTGGAAGACTTTGGCCGCGAATGCTTCAAACGTTGTGTCCGGTTCGAGTCCAGATACGATTACCGGCCAGACAACTTATGTGCTGTCTTGTAATGACAGGAGTGGCGTCGCTGTAGCGAAGACTGTGGCCGCGATTGTAAATGTCGCGGCGGCCTTCCAAGAATTCTAGAGGTGTGCTAGCATAGCGGGAATGAAAGCAGGTATTCATCCAGAGGCGTATCGCCAGGTAATATTCGAGGACATGGCCTCGGGTGCGCGTTTTCTCATTGGCTCGACCGTCCATACGACGGAGACTGCTCTCTGGGACGATAAGAAAGAATACCCGAAGCTCGTGGTTGAAATCTCTTCCCAGTCGCACCCATTCTATACCGGCGAAGAGCGCACGCTCGATAAGGCCGGCCGCGTCGAGAAGTTTAAGCAGCGAGCTGCTGCGAAGAAATAAGTAGCTTCACGGTGTTCGTGATTTCTGGGTACGCGATTTTCTTGCTAGAAAATCGCTCAGTCCTCGCCTTGTCAGGCTGCGGGGCCCCAGAAATCACGAACACCGTTTCGCTGTATACTGGTATCAACAAACATGGACTATTCGCCCGAATTTAAAAAGAACTTCGCCACTGCGTACCTCGCAGAGGAATACGAGCGTCTCCAAAAGGAGGCGGCTGAAGCGCGTACTGCAGCGGGTGCTGATCCAGATCTCCTGCATATGGCCGAAGAGGATGAAGTGCGCACGAATGCGCGCCAAGCCGCTATTCTGAATGAGATAGAGCAGATACTTGAAAGTGAAAAGGAGCAGGAGGATACCTCAGCGCCCATCTCGGTCGTCATGGAATTGCGCGCGGGCGCCGGTGGCGATGAAGCATCTATTTTCGCTCATGAACTGAAGGACATGTATCAGAAATATGCTGAGCATCGCGGCTGGAAAACGCGCAATATCGACGACCTCACGATCGAGGTGGCCGGTACGGATGCCTACGAGGCGCTCCGATATGAGACCGGTGTACATCGAGTACAGAGGGTTCCGCTTACGGAGAAGTCGGGTCGCATCCATACCTCGACCGCCTCAGTCGCGGTACTGCCTATTCGCGCGAAGCCGAAGTTCACTATCAGTCCTACTGACATTGATATGGAATTCTCCAGGAGCGGTGGGGCAGGCGGGCAGAACGTGAACAAAGTGGAGACTGCCGTACGGCTCATCCACCGGCCCACCGGCATCGACGTGCGCTCCTCGTCCGAGCGCAGTCAGCTCGCGAACCGCGAGAAAGCCTTGCAGATACTCTCAGCAAAGCTTGAACAGCTCCATGACGAAGAAGAGGCTCGGAAGCATGCTGCCGAGCGCAAATCGCAGATAGGCACTGCCGATCGTTCTGAAAAAATACGCACCTATAACTATCTCCAAGACCGTATCACGGACCATCGTATCAACGAATCCTGGCATAACCTGCCAAAAATTATGGCGGGAAATATCGACGCTATTGTCGAGGCTTTGCGCGCGGCAGGGAACTCTGAGGCCGCATAATTTCCTGGTACTCCTCGCTGCTTGCGTATTGGCCGCTATTCGGGTAAAGTAACGGGAAATGGCAGTAGCAGATACCAAAGAAGCTCTGAAGCGCCTCTTCGATACAGGGGCGCATTTCGCGCAGGTTAAGGCTCGTCGACATCCGTCGATGAAGCCGTTTTTGGTTGGCACAAAGGGCCGCCAGGAAATTATCGACCTCGCTCAGACTACCGAACAGCTCGATGCCGCCAAGAACGTTATGGCAACGCTCGCCAAAGAGGGGAAGACGGTGCTGTTCATAGGAGGCAAGGTCGAGGTGTCGGCGCTCGTGAAGAAAGCCGCTCAGGAGATTAATGCTCCGTACGTCGCCACGAGGTGGCTCGGCGGCACTATCTCCAACTGGGCTGAGATAAAGAAGCGCATCGATCGTCTCGCCGAGCTCGAAGACACTTCGGCGGCCGGCGCGATGAGCAAACAGCACACCAAGCTCGAACTCGTGAAAATGGACCGTGAGAAGAAGCGCCTCCAGGAACGTCTCGATGGCATCACGACGCTTACAAAGCGTCCAGATGCACTGCTTGTCGTTGATACCAAGCACGAGAGGTATGCCGTCAAAGAAGCGAATGAAGCGGGGATTCCGATTATTGCGCTCATGAGCTCGGACTGCAACCTGAAAGAAGTCGCATATCCTATCGTTGCGAACGACGCATCCCGCGAGACCGTCCGCCTCGTGCTCTCTGACCTCGTCGAAGCGTTCAAGGCCGGACAGACAGCGTAATATTGTTGGAGGGCAGCATCTGCTGCCTCGTGCTATTATTTTGAATACCTATGGAGATAACTACACAAAGTATTAAAGAATTGCGCGATATGACCGGTGTTTCGGTCATGCAGTGCAAAAAGGCTCTCATGGAGGCGGATGGCGACCTCGCGAAAGCAGAGGTTATCCTCAAGAAGCATTCCGCGGCTTCCGCCGAGAAGAAAGCCGACCGTTCGCTAGCGGCTGGTGCTATCGGGAGTTATATCCACGACGGGGCAGTCGGAGCGATGGTGCTTCTCTCATGCGAGACTGATTTCGTTGCAAAGAATCCTGAGTTTATGGCACTCGCACGCGAGCTCGCTATGCAGGTCGCGGCGACAAATCCGACCTATATCGTCCCTGATGAAATTGCACAGGAGGCGAAGGAAGCAGCCATCTCAGTATTCGAGAAAGAAGTAGCCGATAAGCCAGGGGATATGCAAGCGAAAATCATGGAGGGGAAGCTCGCAAGTTATTTCCGCGACCAAGTATTGCTCGAACAGCCTTTCATCAAGGACGAGAGCAAGACGGTTCGCAATCTCTTGAATGAAGCGACACAGAAATTCGGTGAACGTGTCGAGGTGAGCCGCTTTGCGCGCCTCTCGACACGCTAATCATGCTGTACTTCATATTCATTGCTCTCTCGCTCATACTTCTAGCTGGCTTCATTGCTCTCACACAATACGAAAGCAGTCATGGGGTGCGGTTTTTTGCACCGCAGCGAGCCTCATTTGATGGGGCAATCGAGAGGGCTCAGTTCATCATCGAACATGTTGACCTCGCCGCATTCATTCAAGAGGAGTTGCGCAGAGCAAGTACGAATGTGGGACATGAGGTCGTCACGCTGTCGCTCCAAGCGGTGCGTTCAGTCGAACGGCTTTTGACGCGGCTTGTCCGCCATTTGCGGACAAAGAATGAAAGCGCAAATGTGCCGCACGAGAGTACTCGCGAATTCGTCAGAACTCTTTCCGATTTCAAGGATACGCTCAAAACGAACTATCCTGCGACACCTGAGATAGAGTAGTACAAAGTCGCCTTAGCGCAGTTTTTGTTATTTAGATACTGTACGGTACAGTAGACGTTACAGTGCCGCCTTAGCTCAGTTGGTAGAGCAACTCACTTGTAATGAGTAGGTCTTCGGTTCGAGTCCGAAAGGCGGCTCCAAAAGTATTAGTGTGCAGAGCCTAGTTAGATTTGTTTGCCGAGGAGGTTGCGAGCGCGCCCTTAGGGAATTGCTGCTCAAGATCGTCGAGAGACGTAAAGCCGTAGGAACGCTTGCCATTAATGACAAACGCAGGTAGCGAACCATTGAGTTTGGTCAGTACAATAAGCGTTTTCAGGGCGCCGAGATCGAGGTTATAGTCGAATGAATAGACACGAAGGGCAGGATAGGTGGTGCGCAAATACGAGAGTGCATAACCGGCTTTATCGCAATCAGCGCAGTCCCCCTTATTACTATAGAAATACAGCACCGTTACCGGCTTCGTCCCGCACGTGGCTGCAAGCTGCTTGGTGAGAAGATAATCACGAATCTCGAGCAATGAGTACTGCTCTTTGAGGCGCATCACCTTATCATTATTAGTGCCTAACTGATTTTCCGTATAGGCCAGGCGGCTACCGAGATCGCTCAATTCTCCCGTGAACGTGGTCGTCGATGCGACGCTATCGCATGGTGATGCCGCGATAAGAGAGAATTGGGTTTCGAGCGAGAGCGTATCGATGGATAGCTTATCTTCTATAGCGGAGAGCTCAGCAATACGTGCACTGTTGAGGTAGTTGATGGCATATGCGACCGTACCGGTGATGGCGCCTGCGATGAGGAGCGCGATGAGCGAATTGCGGGCGAAGAGTGACATGGTACGGAGTTTAACGCCAAGTAGTGCGTGTGCCGAGTGCTACGTTAGAGACTGAATACATGAGCCATATGGGTGTTATGACGCCGTACAAGAGTGCATACACCACGACATTAAGCGCCAATTTGCCCGGCGTCTTCGAAATATGCTTCCCAATCATCATCCAAGCGAGAACGCTCAGCATGAGCGTAGTACCGAGAAGCGTCGTCATAGTAATGGGCACATAGAACCAGGTGAGAGGATGCCAGGAGAATGTATAGGACAGCGGGACCGCCTGTACGAGTGTGATCATATGGAGGCCATGTTGCACGACTTGAGTAACATAATATATGAAAAGAAATATTCCGGAGCCAATCGCCATAATGCCAAGCGGGAGCACCAGAAGTCCGAGGGCTGCGTTCTTACGAGAGCCGATGAGATCGCGATAGTCGAATAGGACATTGCGTAAGAATCCTGTCGTCCAACGAACGCGTTGCTTAAGGAGTTTTCTGAAGGTTGGCGGGCCCTTGGTGTATACGCGTGCTCGTATGGCATTACCGATGCGCATACCAGCGCGCTGCATGCGCATGGCCATTTCCATATCTTCTGCGAGGTATGCATGTTTGAATAGTCCGAGCCGAGTAAAGACTGATTGGCGGTAGAAGGAGAAAGGTCCTGGCGTGACATAGAGACTGTTAATGGAGGCGAATGCGTGACGGAGCGTTATAGAAAGTGTGTACTCTGCGTACTGCATCCGCTGGAGCATGGTGCGTGGTTTATGGATGGACATCGATGCGGTGACAGCATCGATGTCTCTGTCAGCAAAAGCTGCGACAATTTCTTTCAGAGCATCAGGAGCAACAAGAGAATCAGCATCGAGAAATCCGATAAGCTCGGCATCTTTTGCATACTCGATGCCGGCATTCATGGCGGCAAATTTTCCAGCATGTTGCTCATGCAGTGCGGTGATCTGAGGGTGCGCAGCGAAGCGGTCTATCACTGCCGGAGTGCCGTCGGTCGACCCATCATTCACGAGAATGAGAGAAAGTTTGTCTTGCGGGTATTCAAGCGCGAGCAGGGATTCGATTGTTCCTTTTATTGTTGTCTCTTCATTCCAGACAGAAACGACAATGGCTACCTGCGGAGTCCCAGAAAGGTTTGTCGTTGTGGGTGCATTACGACGCTCCCGTGCTGGTTTCGAGAGGTAGGTTACGAGAAGAAACGACTCAAAATAGAGCGCGAGGAAAATGAAGGGATATGTGAGTATCTCGGAACCCATATATGGCCTAATTGTACCACAATCTGCTATATTTGGAGTCATGAACCCCGTTAGAAGTTGGACACGAGCCGCTGGTATACAAAAGCCTCGTTATATATGAATAGAGACGCAACTTCTAACGGGGTGAACCCCGAAGGCCGCTTGCACCCGATTTCCATAGCTGTTCGGGAGATAGCCGACACTTTTAGCCGGATGGGCTTTGGTATCGCTTACGGCCCCGAGCTCGAAGACGATTGGCACAACTTCACGGCGTTGAACGTCCCGGAAGACCATCCGGCACGGGACATGCAAGACACATTCTGGGTACGGGACCCAGAACGTGGGAGGTCTCCGTCAGGAGACAGTGGCGACAAGATTAAGGGTAATCAGGGGAAGGTTCTCCGTACCCATGCGACATCGGTTACGATGCGCAAGCTCGAGGATATGGCGAAGTCAGGGGCGACAGAAATGCGCATGATTAATCCTGGAAAAGTATTCCGCAATGAAGCGACGGACATGACGCATGAGGCGCAGTTCTATCAGGTCGATGGACTCGCAGTCGGCCCGACCGGGTCAGTGACGCTTGCGCATCTGAAGGGTACGTTCGATACGTTCTATCGAGAATACTTCGGGCCGAACACAAAAGTGCGCTTCCGCCCGAGCTTCTTCGGTTTTACGGAACCCTCAGTTGAGATTGATGTGTGGTTTGAAGTGCCAGGAAAGGAAGGAAGGTGGCTTGAAATGTGTGGCGCGGGCATGCTCCATCCGAACGTCATCAGAAATGCTGGCCTCGACCCGGAGAAGGCGCAGGGGTTTGCTTTCGGTGGCGGGCTCGAGCGTCTCCTCATGGTCAAGTATGGCATCCCGGATATACGACTCTTCTATTCGGGCGACATCCGTTTTAACTACGCGTTTGAAGAAAAAAAGGTATGAAAGTCTCACTGAAATGGTTGCAGAATTATTTTGAAAAGCCACTACCGAACGCAGAGATGGTTTCTGACGCCTATACGTTCCATGCGTTTGAAATAGACGAAATGCAGGGAGATATGCTCGACGTGAAGGTTCTTCCAAATCGTGCGGCGGACTGCCTCTCGCATCGTGGCCTCGCAAAAGAGCTCGCTGCTATTCTCAATATTCCGTTTGCCAAAGACCCTCTCGCCGAAGCGCTTCCTGATTTTCCGAACTCGAATAAGCTTTCGGTGGAGATTGAGGACTCGAGGAAATGCCTGCGCTATATGGGTGCAGTCGTACGGGGCGTCAAGGTCGGCCCATCGCCAGTATGGCTCAAAGAAGCGATTGAGTCAGTCGGCCAGCGCTCCATCAATAATGTCGTGGACGCGACAAATTACGTGATGCTGAATATCGGACAACCGCTCCATGCATTTGATGCGAGCAAGCTTAGCAATCCGCCAGCTGGCGGAGACGGAGCTGTTGCTATAGGCATACGCAATGCAAAACGCGGTGAGAAGATAACGACGCTTTCCAATGAAGTGTACGAACTTTCGGAGAACATTGTGGTTATTACTGATGCGCATGCGGATGCTCCTATTGCCCTTGCGGGTATCAAGGGAGGGAAGCTCGCAGAAGTGACGATGGATACCACGGACCTCGTCATTGAGTCTGCAAACTTTGACGGGACGACCACGCGCCGCGCTGCTCAAGCATTGAAGCTCTTTACTGATGCGAGCTTACGCTTCCAGAATCGACCATCTCCTGAACTCGCTGCCTATGGCATGCGCGATGTGCTCGCGCTCATAACTCTAATCGCTGGAGGGGAAGTCGAGTGTGTCGTCGATGAGTACCCGGCACGCCCGCAGGTCGCGTCGGTATCAGTTCCCCTTGCTCGCATTAACAGCGTGCTCGGCTCCGATTTCTCACACGCGCAAGCAGCAGATGTGTTTCGCCGGCTTGGGCTTGAGACTCGTATCGAGAGGGATGTCTTTACGGTGACGCCATCCTTTGAACGCACAGACCTCATCATCCCAGAAGATCTCGTTGAAGAAGTCGGCAGAATACTCGGATATGATCAGGTTCCTCCAACTGCCCTGCCGATGCCCGCAACTGCGCCAGACCAGTCGCGTTTCCACGGCATTGAGCGCATGAAAGACCAGCTTATCGAACAAGGATTCATCGAAGTCTCGACGCAATCATTTGCGAAGAAGGGCGATATTCTGCTCGCGAACCCACTCGACAAGAATATGCCCGCACTCCGCATAACTTTGGAGGATAATCTGAAAGACGCACTCACACGCGCGAAATATGTCGCGCCGCTCGTACTTGCACCGAATCAGAAACCAAAACTATTTGAAGTGGGTACGGTGTTCCCGAAAGAGGGCGAATTCATAGAATTGCGCATGACCGAACGCGTACCCGAGTGGGGCCTGCCTGCGCAGACAGGCGAGAGCGCGAATACTTTTGATAATCTCTCCATCGCGAAGCTTGAGGACTACGGCAAGGACTATGTGCCCGTGCGTTATGACCTCGGCGTGTACCAGCCGTTCTCGCTCTACCCATTTATCACACGCGACGTTTCAATGTGGATTAGCAACAGCGACGAGGCGAGAGGGGTTGTCCTTAGACTTTTTGCCGAGCGAGGTTCAGGAATTCTTCGGCAAGTCCAATTAGTTGACCAATTTACAAACAAAGAAGGGAGGCAATCGCTTGCTTTTAGACTGATATTCCAATCGTTCGAGCGTACTCTGACCGACGAAGAGGTGAATGGCGTCATGGAGCATATCCACGCGGCGTTGGCCTCAAAAGGCTACGAAGTCCGCTAAATAAAGACGAGAAAATAGGGTCAAATTGTGCTATACTGAAAGCACCGAAAGATCGGCTATTTTTATGGCTAAAAGCACCGAAAAAGAACCTAAACAGAAGGCGTATGACGCCTCTTCCATTACTGTCCTCGAGGGCCTCGAGCCGGTGCGAAAGCGCCCGGGCATGTACATCGGGACCACGGGCCCCGAAGGTCTCCACCACCTCGTATGGGAAATATTCGATAACGCACGTGATGAAGCGATGGCTGGCCGCTGCGATGATATAGAAGTCGCACTTCTGCCTGACGGGTACGTGCGTGTTGCTGACAACGGCAACGGTATCCCAGTCGGCATTCATCCTAAGACGAAAGTCTCTGCGCTCGAGACTATTATGACCGTGCTACATGCCGGCGGTAAATTTGATAACGAAGCATACAAAGTTTCGGGCGGCCTTCACGGTGTCGGTGCGTCAGTCGTGAACGCTCTTTCTGAACACACGAAAGTTGTCGTGCATCAGGATGGTGGCATGCATGTGCAGGAATACAAGATCGGCAAGCCGCTCGCCAAAGTGAAGAAGATCGGCACGAGCAAAGAGCATGGCACTATCGTGCTCTTCAAACCGGATATCACTATTTTCAAGGAAGGCATCGAGTGGAACCTCGAGAAGATTGTGACGCACCTGCGTCAACAGGCGTACCTCGTGAAGGGCGTCCGCATCTCTATCATCGATGCGCAAACGGCGAAAGAGGCGTTTGAGACCGATACTATCTTTTTGCGCGAAAAGAAACTCGACGTACCCTCGACAACGTTCTATTTCGAGGGTGGACTGAAGTCACTCGTCGCGTTCTATAACAAGCATCAGACACCCGTGCATAAGAATATTTTCTACGTCGACCGCGAACAGGACAAAGTCATGGTCGAGATAGCACTTCAGTACGTGGACGACATCACACCGCGTATCACTGCATTTGCGAACAATACGTATAACAGCGAAGGAGGGACGCATATCACGGGCTTCAAGACCTCACTCACACGCTCTTTGAACACCTATGGTCGGAATGCAAATATCCTCAAAGAGAAAGATGAGAACTTCACTGGCGACGATGTGCTCGAGGGTATTACCGCGGTTGTCTCGGTAAAGCTTCCTGAGATTCAGTTCGAGGGTCAAACGAAAGCGAAGCTCGGCTCGATGGAGGCGCAAGGCGCGGTCTCAACGGTCTTCGGCGAAGCATTCAATGCATTCCTTGAGGAGAATCCAGACGATGCGCGCGCCATCATCAACAAAGTGCTCTTGGCGCTCAAGGCGCGCAAGGCCGCAAAAGCTGCGAAAGACTCGGTGCTCCGCAAGGGAGCGCTTGAGGGCATGACGCTCCCGGGCAAGCTTGCAGACTGCCAGACCAAGAGTGCGGAAGAGAGCGAGATATTTATTGTGGAAGGAGACTCTGCCGGTGGTACGGCGAAGATGGGTCGCGATCGCCGCACGCAAGCCATCCTGCCGCTCCGTGGCAAGATTCTCAACGTCGAGCGTGCACGCATCGACAAGATGCTCGCTTCGGAGCAAGTGAGAAATCTCGTGGTTGCCCTCGGTACTGCAATCGGTGACGTGTTCGATCTATCCAAACTCCGCTACCACAAGATCATCATCGCAACCGATGCTGATGTCGACGGCGCGCACATCCGCACCCTCATCCTCACACTTTTTTATCGACATTTCCGCGCCATACTCGACGGCGGCTTTGTCTACATCGCCCAACCTCCGCTCTATAAAATCTCAAAAGGAAAAGCGGTCGCCTATGCGTATTCTGACCCTGAAAAAGATGCGGCGCTGAAGGAAATGGGTGTCGCGCCGACCGAGGTCGCGATAGTCGGGGAAGAAGGGGATGATGAGACGCCGGAAGAAGAAGCAACGGTAGCAAAGAAAGCTGTGAAGGCGCATGTCCAGCGCTACAAAGGTCTCGGCGAAATGAACGCGTCGGAGCTCTGGGAGACGACGATGGATCCATCGCGCCGTGTGTTGAAGCAGGTAACCGTTGACGATGCGGCTGCGGCAGATCATATCTTCGATGTGCTCATGGGCACTGATGTCGCGGTACGCAAATCATTCATTCAGTCGAATGCGCGATTGGCCAATTTGGATGTGTAAGTGATGAAATGAAAACGGGCTCGGCGTAACAGCCGAGCCCGTTTTCATTTGTATTGATTACGAACCGAGAATAGTGACGACGGCAGACGTGCTGTTATTGGTAGTGTCCGATTCAGCGACTGCATTATCGAAGTTCGCGGTGACCGAGATTGTTTGATTGGAACCTTTGTTTGCCTGGTCAAAACCAAGCGTGTAATCGATGCTGTCGCCTGGAGCAAGTGCCTGTTGCGGCTGGGATTGGAAAATGTAGGCAGTTTGCGTCGGGATGGATGCGCTAAAGCGCCATGCTCCAGCTATATTCGTGCCAACATTCTTTATCGTAAATCTAACGGCCGGCCGGCTTCCGTTCGGGACTGTTGCATTTGCAACGAATGAGTCCGCGGATGTGGTCGCGAGATAGCCGACAGCGGTGATATGCACGACAAGGTCAGGGTAACCATAGAGTGTTCCGGATGTACCCGTCGTTCCCCCGAGAGGATATGTTCCGGTCGTCTGTGCGCCTGCTGTGGTAGGCACTACCGTCTTCACGGGAGTTGCTGCAGGCTTCGTTGATGTAGCTCCGATCTCTTCAGTGGTTGTGCTCGTGCCTCCAAACGAAATAGTCGTTGAAGAGGTTGAGGGAACGACCGAGAGGGAAGGGCTCGGTGCAGGATTGAATATCGAGACGAGCGAAACAGCAGCGGAGCCGATGCTACCGACTATTGACGGCACGAAACGTGTCGCATAGACGGCAAACCAGATTCCGATTCCGACGAGTGCGATAAAACCAGCGACTGCAAGGCCGTTTGTAATGGTTTGGCGGTTTGACGAGGTCTGTTCAATATCATTCATATGTTGCGTTATATATACCATGCTGTATTTTTAATGTCAAGCATAAGGACTTGACAGGTAGTATCAAATAGTGTATTGATGGTTGAGAACATATGAGTTGGTATATCACAGTAGCCGTCTGGCTGGCGAAAGCTTACAGGCGGGCATATGAGAGAAAGTGGAGCTTTCTCGGCATTGCGCTGCTTGCATTCTTCGGCAGCGTCACATTGCTTGGAGCTTACGATCTCTTGCCGGATGCAGCGCCCGTAAAGGCGGCCCCGGTAGTCACTCTGGCTGCAAGCGCAATTGCTTTGGCGAGTACGACCCCCGAGGTTGTCGTCGAGGAGCCCGTACGGATAGAAATTCCTGCGATACAGCTTACGGCATCAATTTCGAACCCGACGACAACCAATGTAGACGTCCTCGATCAGAAGCTGCTCTCGGGCGCCGTGCGTTACCCGACATCAGCGAAGCTGGGCGAGACAGGTAATGTCGTGTTGTTCGGGCACTCGAGCTATCTGCCTATTGTAGGGAATCAGGCGTTTAAGACCTTCAATGGTATCCAGAAGCTGGTCGCGGGCGACGTTGTAACCGTCTACTCGTCTGGTACGGCATATACGTATCGTGTACGTACCATGATGAAAGAAAGCGCAAACGATGCCGGTATCAATCTTGCTGTTACGGGGAGGGTCTTGACCTTATCGACCTGTAACTCGTTCGGGACCAAGTCAGACAGGTTCGTCGTCACAGCAGACTTTGTTGAGAGTCATCCGACTTCTACTTAGGTAGAAGTCGGATGACTCCTCGCAAATAGAAGGGGGAGCTGTTCTTTCGGCTAATCTATAGTTCGGAAGGTCCATCAACCAGCCGCTAGCGCGGTAGGGAGTTCGTCATGAAAAGGAAAAAGTGGGGCCTGACTCTCAAGGAGTTTTTGGTCCTCGCGCTGGTGGCAATTGTAGTGATTGCCGCCGCATATTGGTCAGGGTATCTCCCCTGGCTCAATATCAACACGTGGACGGCGGCACCGGCGGATATGAAGGTATCTGCCAGAGCCGCACCAGCGGCATCTGCTGCTCAGTCGCCTGCGTCGAAACCTGCTGTTGTGGCCGTACTGGCTCCGCCAGCAGCGATCGTACCGCCTGCGCCCAAGTCCGACCCGGCGGCAACGCCGAAGAAGGATACTGGCAAGAAGGTGGCAACCAGCGCTTCGCCGAAGCACAAAAAGGAAAAGGCGAATCAGGTGCGGACGGCCAATCTGGCCGCTACCACGACACTGGCAATCGCTGGAACGGAATCAGCTCATGGTTTCCGATGGGAGCACTTCGGTGTTGACCCATACGCAACCTCGCGAGAGGAAGCAATGCGGACGCGCGACAGCGCATTCCGCGCCTTGGGACTTCCATCGGCGGTCATCGAACAGCTTGTCTTTGCGACGGCCAATTCGGGCGAAAAGACCCGGATCAACGTCGGCGATCACTTGGACGTTATGCTCTCGAAAGGTGGCATCGCGCACAAGAACGTTACGGTAGCCTTTGCGGCTCCGGTACGCGGCATGGAATATGCTGCGTCTGCAGAGAAGTGGCAGGTCACTTGGGAAGGTAGGACCTACACAGTCCTCCTCCCGGAGATTTGCAGCAACTGGAGCGTCATCATTGGCCCTGTCCCAGCAGCACCGCCGCCCATGGCAGCAGCACCGCCGCCGGCTCAGCCTCTGTCCATCATCGGAAGTTGTCCGGATGTGTACACTCTCAAGGTGAACATCTGGACGCATCCGGCGCTGTACTTACCCGGGGTGGAACGCACTCATGCTCGTGAAGAGCTCGAGGAACGCTTTGCATATGTACCACATGTCTCGCGAGAACATGGGGCACAACTTCGCAAGGCGTACGCGGCCGGACAGGCAGCCCGTAGCGCTATAACCCACACCTTCCGGGTGTCACTCATCATGACTCCGGAATCGCAGGGCGGCGCTCCGATTATCACCAAGGAACAGGTGATTAGCGACGTGACGGTAACGGGGCTGAAGGAGCTTCAGTTCAAACGCACGACGCTTGAGCAGTGGGACGCCATTCGTGTTGTATCGAACGAGGGCGATGTCACATCGCCGCCGCGCTACCACGGAACGGGGCTCCACGAGCTCCGGTTCTTCAACCATCTGCCGCGCACGACGCTCGGTGAATGGGATGGCAATCCAGTTCCGGATTGCATCATGAACGAGCACTGGATCGAATAGCTCCAGTGCGATGTCCATCGGGGGTTCGTCTACGCATCACCCGATGGATCCCTTTTCCGGCACATCTCTAGTGAGGTGTCTCGGAAATAGGATACACATGAATTTCAAATACTACACAACTACAATAGTGTTTATACTTATGATACTCGCGCTTTCGCGAGGCTTTGTGCTGCAGTATCAAAATGGTTTTTCTTTCATTGCATCTCACGCACACGCTGAAGGTGATGGTGGTGGTGGCGCAGGTGGTGGTGGTGATGGTGGTGGTGGCGCAGGTGGTGGCGCAGGTGGCGGTGGCGGACCCAATGATGTACCAGGATGTACTGACTCTAGTGCTACCAATTACAATCCGTCGGCAACACTCAATGATGGGTCATGTACCTATGTTATCTATGGCTGCATGGACTCTA
>DIZH01000024.1:0-6489 GCA_002429325.1 Patescibacteria group bacterium UBA6033
GTACCGGTGCTAACTCGTATGGCGCCGCACAAACTTGGGCAACGACAGCCGCAACATGCACTACGGGCATGTTCGCTGATCTGAACATCAAAGCAGCTCTCGCTGGTGCCGATAGTGCAAACGGAACAGGTACGGTAGGTTGTGCTTCTACAGCAACGACCTATGTCGTTGCTGCGGCTCTTACAACCTCGACGTCCTATCAGTGCGTAGACTCAACAGGGAAAGCCGCGACGGTATCTGGAGCGATTCCTGCCTCGCTCGCAGCTTGTCCATAATCCATACTGACTGCACTGTTCGCTTACTCTAAAATGATCAGAAAAGGCTTCACCCATACACTAAGTTCGGCATACCGTCGCGGGCGCCGTTCCGGCGCAATGCCGTACTTAGTGTCTGGGTTCACTCTTATCGAACTTCTTGTCGTCATCGCCATCATCGGTATTCTGTCGGCTGTGGTGCTTGCTTCGCTCGGCACTGCTCGCTCTCGAGGGAATGACGCGGGTATTCAGGCCGATCTGAAACAAATCATGACACAAGCGGAGATCTACTTCAGCACTAATAATTCCTATGGAGTAGCGGTAGCGAACGGAAGCTGTGCGGCAGGGATGTTCAGTGGCGATACAATCATCGCCCGTGCAATCGCGAATGCTAACTCTCTCAATGGGACGGGAGTCATGAACTGCAACAGTTCAGTAACTGCTCCTAAGCGCTATGCTATATCGGCGCAGATGAGCGCTGACACCACAAAGTGGTGGTGCATCGATAGTAGCGGAAACTCGCGGCAAGAATCAGCAGCGCTAGCAAACGGAGTGGTCTTGTGCCCTTAACAGTAACTAAACGAATTTACTCAGTATGAACCAGAGACGCGGTTTCACTCTTATCGAACTTCTCGTCGTCATCGCCATTATCGGTATTCTGTCGGCTGTGGTGCTTGCTTCGCTCGGCACTGCTCGCTCAAAAGGGAGTGATGCCGCTATCGAATCGGATATCAACGGCATCCGGACGCAAGCTCAGATTTATTTCGGGAATGCTAACGACTATGGTACCAATGTCGCTGATGAAAGCAGTTGCGCCGCAACGGACAACCTCTTCGCTGACACTACGGTCGCGAGTCAAGTAGCAGCGGCTGACAAAGCAAATGGTCCTACGGCAGGCGTTACGTGTAACGTCGCTGCAGGAGGTACGGCGTATGCTGTCTCTGCGGAGCTCGTGGCAACTCCAGGAACGTACTATTGTGTCGATAATACAGGGAGCGGGACGACAACGAGTGCTGCGCTTGGCAGCGCGACGAAGTGCTAGGTATACGGAAGAAGTGCTAGCAATGAACAGGCCTCGCATATGCGAGGCCTGTTCATTGCTATGGCTACTCTTTTGAATAGCTGAGAAAGAATCATATACTGTACGCATATATCATGACGGTTATTATCCTCTTTGCCGTATTCCTGTGTGGCGCGATTGTCGCGAGTTTTGTCGGCGTGGTCGCTGCACGGCTCTACACAGGACAGAGCTTCCTCACTGGACACTCGCGTTGTGATGCGTGCGGTACGACGCTGTCACCCTTGTCACTTCTACCGATTGTTTCTTTCCTTGCCTCACGCGGTCGAGCTCGGTGTTGTGGAGCACGTATCTCTCCCCTCTCTCCGCTTTCCGAAGCAGTACTCGGGATAGTATTCGTCCTTTCCTACCTTACGCTCGGCTGTACGGCTGCGTTCTGGGCCATGCTCGGTGCGCTGTCTCTGCTTCTTGCTCTCGTCCTGTATGATCTTGCCCATCAGATACTTCCGCCGCCACTTCTCTACGCATTTGTCGGAATGAGTACTGTGGTTGCGTTACTTACTGCAGTAACTCATCAGGATTTTTATGACACACTGCTTACTGCAGTGTGCATCGGAGCAAGCCTTGCTGCGCTCCACTTCTTCTCGCGTGGTCGCGCCATGGGCCTTGCTGATGCTCCGCTTTCTTTCGGTCTTGCACTTCTGGTCGGTCCCGTGGCAACCAGTGGATTCGTCTTTTCGTTCTGGATAGGCGCAGTTGTTGGTATTGTGCTGTTGGCGAAGAGGCCCTCGGGTTCTAGAATGGGAGTTGAGGTACCCTTCGCGCCTTTCCTGGCATGCGGATTCATCCTCGCGTATTTTACTCAATGGAACCTCTTTACCTACATGATGGTGGTGCCTCATTAACGATGCATACATCGCACACGCGTCGCGGATTTACCCTGATTGAACTGTTAGTCGTGTTCGCGATTATTATTAGCATCATGGCAGTGGTATTTACGAGCCAAGGCTCATTCAATAAAACGTTCGTGCTGACCAATACTGCCTATGACATAGCGCTCACCTTGCGTAATGCGGGAACGTACGGTCTGAGCAGTCGAGCTGTTGGGACAATAGCGAACGTTGGGTATGGCCTTCATTTCCAGAACACTACCCCCAATTCCTTCTCCTTTTTTGCTGATACCTCGCCCGCAGCTTCATGTACAACGCCAGACTGTAAACCGGGAAATTACGTATACACGAACGGCTCGGACTCACTTGTCCGGCAATACGTGCTTGGGAATGGCATTACGCTCGCCGATTTTTGTGCGTTTAACGGCAGTTGGTCGTGTATGTCTGCTCATCCCGGCATTTCCGGTGGACTAACATCGCTCGATATTGTATTCGCTCGCCCAAACCCAAATCCGTTCATGAGCACGAATGGGCTCTACTCTTCATCAATTACAGCTGCATGTCTAACTCTCTCTTCGGGTCTTAATACTTCGCGCTATGTATCGGTAACCGCATCTGGAGGAATAACAGTAAATGCCGCCTCTTGTCCATGACGAACACTAAAGGATATACGCTCATTGAACTCATGGTCGCAGTCGGACTGTTTTCTATTATTATGCTGCTTGCTTCAGGCGCTTATCTGATGATGATCAATCTGAATCAGCAGGCCCAGAATATCTCAAATGGAATCGATAATCTTTCGTTTGCGCTTGAGACTATGACCCGCAATATTCGAACAGGTTCTGCCTACTCATGTGGCGTGTTCGGAAATGACTGTCCGTCCGGAGGCACGACCTTCACCTTTAAAAATCAAGATGGAGTGAATATAACCTATAGTCTGTCCGGCACATCATTGCAGCAAGTAACAAACGGTCCAACGGGCAGTTCCCAAAGCCTATTGACCGATTCTTCTGTGAATATAACGTCGCTCATATTCTACGCGTATGGCACGAAGGGGGCATCGCAGGGAGATTACGTGCAAGCGACCGTCACTATGATTGTCTCTGGGACAGTGTCCGCTGGATCAGGGAAACCATCTCAGTCGTTTACTGTAGAAACCGGTGCGACGATGCGTGGAAGCGACCTATGATATGACTATGAACTATCACACTCGTCACTCGTCCGGGTTCACGCTCATCGAAGCAATGGTTGCCGTCAGTATCCTCGCACTTTCCATTGCGGGGCCGCTTCTAGGGGCAAGTCGTGCGATAGTACTTGCTCAAATATCTCGCGATCAGCTCATCTCTTCGTATCTCGCCCAGGAAGGCATAGAGTATGCGCGCGCGATGCGCGACGATGCGTACCTCAATAGTTATAAAAACGGCGGTGCAAATATATCAACGGCGGCCTGGACCGATTTTATCTCAGGAGCAAATGCATGGTCGATTACACAGTGTGTATCAAGGCTGTGTACATTCGATCCATCGCGCTTGATGGGATATGGGAGTACGCTTTCGCTCAATGCGTACACGCCACCCGCTCCGCTCTACTTGAGCAATAGCATTTACACACAACAGCAGTTGGGGTCGAAGACATCTTTTACGCGAACTATACAATTTGCTGCAGTTTCGGGAACGGAAGAGAGTGTTATTTCGACCGTCACATGGACGTTCCATAATACGCCATACACAGTTACAGTCATTGATCACTTCACACCATGGCAATAGCACACACACGACAGGGAGTCCCCGTGAAATGCTCTGAGCACGAGGGTTTCGCTCTGCTCGTCGCGGTCATTTTCATGTCGGTCATGCTGACGCTCGGCCTGGAGCTCGGCTCGCTTTCCTATAAGCAGGAAGTGCTCGCTTCGGGAGCCATAGAATCGCAGTATGCTTTTTATGTCGCCGATGCCGCGCTTGAGTGCGCTCTCTATGCTGATCAGCAGCAAAACTTGTTTGCCTATCCGGCGACCGCACCAGCATCTGCCCCTCAGGTAAGCTGTGGCGGTGTTGCGTCATTTTCCTCAAGCTTCACGTATACCGCCTCGCAGTTCGCAGTATTCAATAGACTGTCGCTTGATAGTGGAAAACGATGCGCGGATGTGAGCGTCTATAAGCCAGCTACCTTCGGATCAGTTACCTATGCATATGCACAAGGATATGACGTACCCTGCGCGACGGTAGCAAGTCCTGGTACTGCACGTTTCGTTTCTCGCGGATTGAGCGCCTACTATAATAATTCTTCGGTCGCATCGACTAACAATGCCGTGTTCGTGTCTCAAACAGTCCCGTCGACCATGACGGCAGGGCGGACGTACTCAGTTTCAGTTACCATGCAAAACATAGGTTTGTCTACTTGGACCGCTGCGACTTCCTATAGGCTTGGGTCGCAAAATCCGCAGGACAATGGGACCTGGGGTCTCGGCCGCGTCGGACTGTCCAATAGCGTACCTCCAGGCGCCTCGTATACCTTCGTTTTCAATGTTACAGCGCCTGCCACGGCAGGTACCTATAACTTCCAGTGGATGATGTTGCAGGAGTTCGTCATGTGGTTTGGCCAACTATCGACAAACGTCCCTGTCGTGGTTACTCCATGATTGCGTGACAGCTCCAGAACACGGGGAGGCATAGATTCGAGGATTTTCCATTGCTGGTATAGTTAAGGGCATGAGAGCTCCGAAGAAAGCGATAGGGCGTGCAACGAAGCTCCGCAAGCTTCTCGCGCATCACGCCGAGCTGTACTACACGCACGATGCGCCAGAACTATCCGACAGCGCCTATGATGCGCTCCACGCGGAGCTTGTTGAGCTAGAAAAACAGTATCCCGAGCTCGCAGAACCAAGTTCAGTTACGGGGCGCATTATCGGCGGTGCGATGCCGTTTCTTAAGAAAGTGCAGCATGCCGTTCCGCAATGGTCGTTCAACGATGCTTTTTCACAGGATGACGTTCGCGCATTTGATGAGCGCGTGCGGAAAGTAAGCGGCATGGTGCCTGCGTACGACCTCGAGCTCAAGATAGACGGATTGAAAGTCGTTTTCACGTATGAGAAGGGCATCCTCGTGACTGCGTCCACGCGTGGCGATGGGGTTATCGGTGAAGACGTCACGCACAATATCCGTACCATCAAATCAGTGCCGATGACGCTCACGCGCCCTATTACTCTGGTCGCAGAGGGCGAAGTGTATCTCACGCGTTCAGGTTTTGAGAAACTCAATGTCATAAGGAGCGCCGAGGGAGAACCGCTTTTTGCCAATCCGCGCAACGCTGCCGCAGGTTCCATTCGCCAGCTTGACCCGGCCATCGCAGCAGCTCGGCCGCTTGGCGTTTTCATATATGATGTAGCAACAACGTCAGAAGCGTTTCCTCAGACGCAGAGCGAAGAACTATCGTATTTGGCAGCGCTTGGGTTGCCGGTAAATCCCGAGCATCGTCATGCCGAGTCTCTCGAGGAGATATTTACGTACTGGCAGATGTGGAAGGGAAGCGCGCGCGATGCGGTGGACTATCAGATCGATGGGGTGGTGCTCAAGGTCGAATCCAAACGGGCGCAGGAAATACTCGGGTATACCGGGAAAGCCCCGCGTTTCGGTATTGCGTATAAATTCCCGCCCGAGCAAGTGCAGACTGTTCTGGAAGATATTACGCTCCAGGTCGGCCGCACCGGGAAGCTCACGCCCGTCGCCCATTTGCGAAGCGTCGCGGTCGCGGGTACGGTCGTGGCCCGCGCGACGCTTCATAACGAGGATTTTATAACTGAGAAAGACATCCGCATCGGCGATACGGTCATTTTGCAGAAGGCGGGCGATATCATCCCTGAGATAGTATCAGTGCTGAAAGAGCTTCGTCCGAAAGGCGCGAAGCCGTGGACATTTCCGACACACTCGCCGCTGTGCGGCGGAGATGGTGCGGTTGAGCGCGTTCCCGGCGAAGCAGCGCATCGCTGCAAAGTCGCAGGGTCATTCGAGCAGCAGGCGCGCCGGCTCATACACTTCGCCGGCAAAAGCGCACTCGACATCGACGGCATGGGTCGCGAGACCGTGAAGCTCCTCATGGAACACAACCTCATTTCTGAGTTCGATGATATGTTCGATCTTACGAAAGATGAGCTCTTAGAACTCCCTAGCTTTGAAGAGACTAAGGCACGAAATCTCATTGAGGGGATCCAGGCTGCGCGCACCGTCACTCTCGCACGACTGCTGGTCGGTCTCGGTATTCCGCATGTGGGCGGAGAAACCGCATTCCTTCTTGCAACGCATTTCGCGACGCTTGCCGAATTGCGCGCCGCCTC
>DIZH01000024.1:6713-7387 GCA_002429325.1 Patescibacteria group bacterium UBA6033
AAGCATCTCACCATAGAGAAAGTGAGTCTGCCGAAGCGAGGTCCTCTTACGGGCATGAGTGTGGTCATTACCGGGACGCTCCCGACCTTGTCGCGGGAAGATGCTGAATCCCGTGTCCGTGCCGCGGGAGGGAAGGCAGCATCGTCGGTCTCAGCGAAGACCTCATTTATCGTTGCGGGCGAGAATCCTGGCTCGAAGTACGAAAAAGCGCAGGAACTCGACATTCCTATCCTCGACGAAGAGGCGTTCCTCAAACGCCTTGGGGCGTGACGCGCCACGCATCAAAAGCGAGTTGCAGAATAGAGCTGCATCTACGGACGGTGTAAGCTTTTTGGTGCTGTGGTAGAGTGGTTTCTATGGCAACCGTAGAAGAGGTGAAGAAATTGGCGGCGCTCGTGCGTATCAGTATCGACGATGCTGATCTCGAGAAATTTACGAAAGAATTCGACGCTATTCTTGGCTATATCGGACAGCTTGAGAAGCTCGAATTGCCGCTCGATGTTTCGAGCGAGAAGCCGGCGTTGCGTAATGTCATGCGCATCGAGGGCGAGCCGCACGCGGGAGGGAAGTATACTGAAGCGCTTGCAGCGCAGTTTCCGGCGCGAGATGGCGACGCCCTTGCCGTGAAGCAAATTATCACGCACGAGTAACATGAGTAAACTCAACGAACTGAC
>DIZH01000019.1:0-485 GCA_002429325.1 Patescibacteria group bacterium UBA6033
CATATATCGTGCCAGAGTTAGGCAAGGAACCATTGATTGCCCAAGGGCCTGAGGTTGAGTTTGATACAGATAGACTAAGGACAGACGAATTTGTTGTAGTAGTATTCGCGTTTGAGGTACCATTCAGTGCTGCAGATACATTCGCTATTGTTGTCGCGTCGGCGTTAAAAGCCGAGAGGAGCGTTAGAATAGCATTGATCTGAGTACTAGTGAGACCTGCAGCATACGATGATGCTGGTGAAACGAGGATTACGAACGCGAACACGGCTCCAAAGATGTATTTTTTCATATAGTCTAGTATATAGTTAAAATCAATCCATACATGTTTCTGATGGGGATAGCACCATATCTGTCCCGCTCGCTCTCATCCACTAAATTTGATATTGTGACAATATACGGAGACGTGGCTGAGTGGTCGAAAGTACCTCACTGCTAACGAGGCAGGGCTTTACCGCCCTCGTGGGTTCGAATCCCACCGTCTCCGC
>DIZH01000019.1:683-9647 GCA_002429325.1 Patescibacteria group bacterium UBA6033
TGGCGGAGACGGTGGGATTCGAAGGGCGGAAGGTAAGCTCTGGGAGAGCTTACCTGAGCCGGGGTCGAGAGCACTTAGATTTTTGTAAGCGGAGCGCAACAAAAAGCTTAGTGATTCGTGACCGAATCCCACTGAGTATTTTTGGTGCGACGGCGAGGAAAATATTCCTGGCCGAATCCTAAGTTATACTGTGCGCACCATGCAAAAAAGAAACACCTTGATATTTGTCTTGGCCGGGCTGCTTACGGTACTTGCTGGAGAATTTCAGGTCAATATTCTCGTCTCGCATAAAGGGATAGGTGCATATATCTCGACCTTGGTGCTCTATACTTTTTTTCTCCTGTTCATGTACGTGCTCAACAAATTCTTGGAGCGACACATCTCCTCGAAAAATATTGATGTGGCCTATTATTTCGTCGGTGGAGCATGCGGGCTTGCAACAGAATGGCTCATTGGGAATGCTCCGTGGGTGCACAATGGAGCTATTCAGGCAGGCATGTTTGCATGGTGGAGTTCTACATTCCTTATTCCTCGCATTTTCACGACCCCTATTGACTCTGTCGTTTCCTCTGTCCGTCGCCGGGTGATTATCTCACTTTTAATCTATTCCTTAGTTTCAACGCTTATCGTCGTATTCTCTCCGCAGACTATGCGTGCTGGCATAGCCGCTATCCTGCTTACTATCGGTTATATCGTTACCAGCTTCCAATTCGTTCCGTATCTCACCCGCAATGGTTTTTCCACACGTTTTATACGTATGTTCATGTGGTCCCTTGTTCTTGCGGCAATTGGCGGCGTAGTGCTGCGATAGTCCTGAACAAACAAGAACTGAACTAATGCGCGAGCGCAAGTGGGACAATGTGCTTTGCGCCAGCTTCGATAAGAGCATCAACGGCACTCTGAAGAGTTGCTCCGGTAGTGATGACGTCGTCGATGAGGATATAGGTACGAGCAGGGTCGGCCTCATGCGTAGCACGGAACGCACCGCGCATATTCTCTTTGCGCCTGTAGCGCGGCAAGGAGACTTGAGAGAGGGTCTCTCGCGTGCGCACGAGGAGCGCAGTGTTGATCTCTATACTGCATTCTTTTGTTGCTTGCCTCAGCACTTCTTCAATCTGATTAAAGCCCCGCTCTTTGCGGCGTTTCTTTCCAAGCGGCACGGGCACGACTATGGGTCTGTGCGCCATGTCGTCCGCCTCAAGCAGATATTCAGCGAGGGTCTGTGCGAGGAGTGTAAATGCGCGGACAGAGCCATGATATTTAGCTTCGTGTATCGCAGCGCGAACAGCGGGTTCGGGGAAGGGGAGGAGAGCTACGGTAGCTGGGCTCGTTGCGGTTAGTAACTGAGGAGCAGCAAGAGCTAAGAATTCGTCGCTCGATAGGGAACGAAGAGCAGCAGCATCAGTACGCAGCGGAAAAAGAATGTCGAAAATCTTCCACATGGTATTATTTTGGCATGTCCTTCCTGGATTCTCTATTTGCAAAAAAAGAACAGAGTGTGCTGGGTGTCGATATTGGCTCATCGTCCTTGAAGGTGGTGCAATTGCGCAAGGAGGGCGGTAAAGCTGTTCTCGAGACCTATGGCGAACTCGCACTCGGCCCGTATGGTGGCGGAGAAGTTGGTCAGGCTACTAGCTTGTCTGCAGAGCAGATTAGCGAGACGCTCAGAGACCTGCTCCGTGAAGCAAAAGTAACAACGAAGAGCTCAGGCGTTTCTATCCCTTTCTCGCGCTCACTGCTTTCTTTGGTGAACTTACCGTATCGTAAGAATAAAGACGAACAAAAGACCATCATTGAACTTGAAGCACGTAAATATATCCCGGTGCCGATTGGCGAAGTACAGCTCGATTGGTTCATCGTACCGAAGATTGGTCCGAAAGAAAGTGATGGCGAGCAGCAGACGGTTGAAGTGCTTATTGTCGCAGTGCATAACGATGAGCTCGCCACGCTTCAGCAGGTCATGAAGGGTGCAGACCTCAATGCGAGTTTTTATGAGATTGAGATATTCAGCACGATACGCGCAGTCGTCGATGAACCGATAAAGCCGGTGCTCGTTCTTGATATCGGGGCGGCCTCAACCAAGATCTATGTCATTGAACAGGGCGTCGTGGCATTTTCGCACTCCATCAGCACGGGCAGCCAGGATATTACGCGCGCCATCTCAGTTTCAAGCGGTGTATCTATTTCGCGCGCTGAGGCTGTGAAAAAAGAACAGGGTATTGGAAGCGATCCTGAGCACGGGAGCCCCGAGCTCGTCTTTTCACGCATTTTCTCTGAGGCGCGTCGTGTCCTCATGCAGTATGAGACTACAAGTAAAAAATCTATTTCCTCGGTTGTACTCACTGGTGGCGGCGGCGTGACGCGCTCCCTGAGCGCCTACGCGAGAAATGTGTTCTCTATCGATGTTCATGTTGCAGATCCTTTTTCCAAGACCGAAGCTCCGGCCTTCATGCGTCCGATTCTTGAAGATATCGGACCGGAATTCGCTGTTGCCGTCGGGCTTGCGCTTCGCAAACTTGCAGAAATTTAGCAGAGATAAATGTTTTGCACAGAAGGCAGCGCATACACTTGCGTGTATAGCGTATACTAATAGTTGAAATGGCTCTTCTTCCCACTATACCTACTTCATTTGTTCCGCGTACAGGTCCGTCTGCACGTTCGGAGAGTTCCATGGATCTTGGAGGTGTGTTCGGTATGCTGGCATATCTCCTCTTGGCAATCTCCTTTGCTCTTTCACTCGGCGTATTCTTGTACGGTCGTATACTTTCCGGAACTCTTGCAGGCAAAGATGCTGAGCTTGCAAAAGCTCAGGCCGCTATTGATCCCGCAACCGTCCAAAGCTTCGTACAATTACGCGATCGCCTTAACTCAGGTCAGACGCTTCTGGCTGCACATACTGCGCCATCGAGATTCTTCTCGGCGCTTGAGTCTGTTATTCCCACGACAGTTCGTTTCTCTTCCATCCATCTCTCGGTTGATGCTACCGGGGCAGCAAAAGTCGATGGTGTGGGAATTTCTAAGAGCTTCAATGCGCTATCAGCAGCTTCAACGGCATTTGCCCAGGATGGCAGGATCAAGAATGTCATTTTTTCGAAGATGAGCATCAACACCAAAGACAATTCAGTTTCATTCGGATTCTCTGCCTCGCTTGACCCGAAGCTCATCCTGTATGTGCCTGGTGAAGCGGGAGCAGTATCCACAACTACACCATGAGCAGTCGCATCCTACCTTTGTTTGCCTTCGCCGTTGCACTCGCAATCTTCTTTTTGTATGTGAATCCTATGTGGACAGGCTCGATAGCCACAGCGAATGCCTCTATTGCTGCGGATAATCAAGCACTCGTGGCAGCACAACAATATTCAGCACAACAAAATCAGCTCGCGACAGCACGCGACGCTATCGATCCTTCAAATCTCAAAGCGCTTACTACGCTCCTGCCAGATTCCGTTGATAATGTCGGTCTTATCCTCGATATCAATGCGCTCGCTGCTCGATCCGGCCTATCAGTCTCAAATATTGATGTCGTTACAAATTCTTCAGGAAACACCACATCATCAAGTGCGCTAGCCAATGCAACAGGCGCATTGCCGGCAGGGAATACCAATCCCGTCAATTCGGTTGATCTTTCCTTGGCTGCGGTCAGCACATTCTCCTCATTTCAAAATTTCTTGGTCGGTATAGAGAGAAGTGCCCGTCTTCTCGATATCCATGATCTTGTGGTGAAGGGTTCCGATACTGGTGTGTACTCTTATCAAATGACCATGCGCCTCTACTGGCTCCGCTAATATGAAATCAAACACGATAGTCATCATTGTTGTTTCACTCCTTATAGCTGGTGCCGCTTATTGGTATTTTGCCGGACAATCCGGTACACAAGCACCGCTGACCGCTCTGTCGGTAGGCGCTGATAATCCTGCACAGTCGCAATTTCAGGTGCTCGTGAGCCAACTGCAGCCTATCTCATTCAATACCGACATTTTCTCTGACCCTCGTTTTACGTCGCTTGTTGATCTTGCAACGCCGCTGGTGCCTGAAACGATCGGTCGCATCGATCCTTTTGCTCCTATTTCAGGCGTAACAGGACAATAAGGAATGAATTTCCTTTCTGCACTCGTTGATAAAGGGGTCTTAACTGCCAAAGCTCGGGCTGAGGTGGAGGCCGAAGTTGCCGATAAACATACACTTACGGAAGCTCTCGCAAGTCGCGGGATATCGCTTGCGGATGCACTTACTGCTGTGGGAATGTCATATGGCGTTCCAGGCCGGGTACTAGGGGACCCTCCAGCGAACGAAGAGGTGTTTAAATATATTCAAGTTGACTCGGCTCGTCATTACGGATTCGTGCCGCTCGACGAGGTAGACGGCATACTTGAAGTTGGCATTGTCGATCCTGACAACATCGAGGCAATCGATGCTCTGCAGTTCATTTCAGGGAAGATAGGCATTCCCTACAAGATATTCTTGATTACCAAAGAAGATTTCGAACGTGTACTCGATGCGTACCAAAATCTCTCGGGTGAAGTCGGCAAAGCTCTTTCTGAATTCGAATCAGTCGAGGAACAGACGGCGGCGGAAGGATCTTCGTCTAGTGCTGCTCAAAAGAGCGATGACGAGGGAAATTTGGGAGAAGAATTGAGCAAGTCGGACTTGGAGCAAGTGATGAAAGAAGAGGCTCCTGTGACAAAAATTGTGTCGACTATACTTCGCTACGCTATTGAAGGGCATTCTTCCGACATCCATATTGAGCCGACACCGACTAAGACACGGGTTCGTTTCCGTATGGATGGTAGTTTGCATACCTCGCTTGAACTTCCTGCGCGCGTGCATGAAGCAGTGGTCGCGCGCATTAAGATACTCTCAAAATTGCGCCTGGACGAAAAGCGCAAGCCGCAAGACGGTCGTTTCTCTAGAATCGTCGATAAACGACGCATCGATTTCCGCGTGTCGACGTTCCCGACCGAGTTCGGCGAGAAGGTCGTGATGCGTATCCTTGATCAATCAAGCTCAAAAGCAACACTCGATACGGTAGGATTCAGTGCAGATGATCTTGTTGCCGTACGGGCGATGATGGAAGCTCCATATGGCATCATTCTTATCGCGGGCCCGACCGGTTCTGGTAAATCGACAACGCTGTTCGCTATGCTCTCAGAGTTTGATCGAGAAACGAACAATGTGGTATCACTCGAAGACCCAGTCGAGTATCAAATTCCGGGCGTTTCTCAAAGTCAGGTGCGGCCCGAGATTGGCTACACCTTTGCAAGCGGCCTCAGATCTATCTTGCGTCAGGACCCTGACGTCATCATGGTCGGCGAGATTCGCGATAAAGAGACAGCTGTTCTTGCTGTACAAGCGGCGCTTACCGGACACTTGGTGTTTACCACGATTCACACCAATACTGCAGCAGGAGCAATTCCGCGTCTCGTGGATATGGGTGTCGACCCGTTCCTCATCGCGCCGACTCTCGTGGCCGTCATCGGGCAGCGTCTCGTGCGTAAACTTTGCGATGGAGCAGGTATTCCATTCCCTGTTACGGACAGCCTCAAGGAATTCCTTGATCGTGAGTTCGCAGACTTGCCCCCAGCTGTCAGAAAAAAACTCCCTCCCTTCACCCAGTTTTATCGTGCAACACCCACAGCAACTTGCCCGGATGGGACGCGCGGACGGGCTGGCGTATTCGAGATACTACGGATGAATAAAGATCTAGAGCAAGTCGTGCTGAAGCAGCCTGTGGAAGAAAGGGTGTATGAAGTAGCTCGTGCGAACGGTATGATCACGATGCGCGAAAGCGCCATCATCAAAGGTCTTACAGGGGAGATACCTTTTGAAGATATTAATACGCTCGGCGGAGAGCTTTTCCCCGATGAAGAGGAGGAAGTGGCTAGTACCCCAGAACCAGAATCACAACCGCAGTAGGTCGTGAGTGGACAATGTTCATATACTAATTGGGTAGTGCTGGGTATACTAGCGCTATGGCTTACCACGTATATCTTGTTGATGATGATCGGTTCCTTCTGGATTTGTATGCGGTGAAATTTAAAAATGCCGGTCATGAAGTGACACTGTTCAGTGGTGGGGAAGAGCTGCTCGCTGCAATGAGGAAAGAAGGAGCTGTTGTTCCAGATGTCATTTTACTCGACATCATTATGCCAGGGATGACAGGATTCGAGACGCTAGAAGCGTTGCGGAAAGAGAGTCTGGCGAAGAAGTCAAAGATTATCTTCCTCTCGAACCAGGGCCAGGATTCTGATCTAGAAAAAGCAAAACAGCTCGGTGCTGATGGTTATATTATAAAAGCATCCGCCATACCTTCTGAAGTATTTGCTGAGGCTATACGTATCGTGGAAGGTGGGACCGTAACACACTAATTACATGACTGCCGACAAGCATCTCGAAGAACTTCTCGACGTCGTGGTCAACCAGGGCGGATCGGACCTCCATATTTTACCGGGAAACTCCCCAGTCGTGAGAATATCTGGGGCACTCATCTCTCTCACGAATTTTCCTGTGCTGTCTGGTGAACAAACGGAAGCGATGCTGAAAAGCATTGTGCCGCCTGGTCGCTGGGAGGTGTTTCTCAAGAACCAAGCCATTGACCTCTCGTATGCGCATAAAGGTAATGCCCGCTTCCGGGTGAACGGCTATTGGGTGCAGGGAACGATTGCGCTCGCGCTCCGCCTCATCCCTCATGCAATACGTAGTTTTGCTGAGCTCAATCTTCCTTCAACTCTTGAAGTATTTACCCAACGGAAGCAAGGATTCTTTCTCGTCGTAGGTCCGGTAGGGCAGGGGAAGTCGACGACGCTTGCGACCATGATCGATCGCATCAACGAATCAAGTGCAGAGCATATCCTCACTATTGAAGACCCGATCGAATATCTCTTTACGCCGAAGAAATCGCTCGTTCAGCAGCGAGAAGTTTATATCGACACGCCAGATTTCCATACGGCACTCCAAAATTCCTTCCGAGAGGACGTCGACGTCATCATGGTCGGCGAGATGCGCGACTATGAGACTATTTCCTCAGCTGTTACTGCTGCGGAAACAGGCCACCTCGTGTTCTCAACGCTCCATACCAATAATGCAGCACAGACCGTCGACCGCATTATTGATATGTTCCCTGCGGAACAGCAGGGCCAGGTGCGGGTTCAGCTCGCAGGCAGTCTTGCAGGCATTTTCTCTCAGCGTCTTATTCCGCGAATCTCGGGCGGCCTCATTCCAGCGTATGAACTTCTCATCAATAACAATGCGGTCAGCACGCTCATCCGTGAAGGCCGCACGCACGAAATAAGTGCGGTGGTACAGACTTCTTCTCAGGAAGGAATGATTGATCTTGATCGTTCTCTCGTTGAGCTTGTACGTCGCGGAGAGGTGACGGTCGAGCATGCGTACGAACATGCATCAGATCCGAAAACGTTTGAAACCTATCTATAATTTGATTTCCTATGCTTTTTTCCTATAGCGCTATTGATAAAGACGGGCATGAGCGGAGCGGTACGATAGAGGCACCTTCACAAGAGATTGCTGTCGGTGCGCTTCAGCGTCGGGAACTCATTATTTCGTCTATTAAGTCTTCAGAAAAGTCCTCGTTCCTAGAGATGGATTTGCCCTTCTTCAATAAGGTTAGCAACAAGGATGTCGTCATCCTCTCACGCCAGATAGCGACGCTTTTCGAAGCCCAAGTGTCTGCGCTCCGCGTGTTCCGTCTGCTCGCTGCCGAGGTCGACAATAAACAGCTTGGCACTGTTCTCTCTACGGTTGGAGATGATCTCCAAGGTGGCATCTCCATCAGCAAGGCGCTCTCCCGCCACCCAAAGGTCTTCACTCAGTTTTATGTGAATATGGTTCATGCTGGTGAAGAATCAGGGAAACTCTCAGAGACCTTCGTCTATCTTGCCGATTATCTCGACCGTTCCTATGAGGTCGTCAGCAAGGCAGAGAATGCGCTTATCTACCCAGCCTTCGTCATTGCGGTGTTCTTTGCTGTGATGGGGCTCATGCTTACGCTCGTAATACCGAAGATAAGCGCTGTGCTTGTCGATTCTGGCCAACCCATCCCATTCTATACAGGCGTCATCATTGGCTTGTCGAATTTCCTCATCCACTACGGTTTCATTCTGATTATTGCGCTTATAGGACTCGGGTTTTATATCTGGCAGCTGCAAAAGACTGAGAACGGGAAGTTGCTGTTGGATAGGATAAAACTTTCCGTTCCTTACGTCGGCGATCTCTATAACAAACTCTATCTGTCTCGCATTGCCGACAACTTTGCAACCATGCTTCTCTCAGGCATCTCAGTCGTGGAGGCAATCGATATCACGAGTTCGGTCGTCGGGAACGCAGCGTTTGAGAAAGTTCTCTCTGCAGTTGCACTTGATGTTAAGGCAGGTTCGCCTATATCAGCAGCTCTTGATAAACACCCAGAGATTCCAGGCATCATGGTAGCGATGACGAGAGTTGGCGAGGAAACAGGCGAGTTAGGAAAGATTCTCTCGACGCTCGCTAAATTCTATAATCGGGAAGTAACAAACGCCGTCGATACTCTTGTGGGGCTTATTGAGCCAATCATGATTGTGCTTCTCGGTCTTGGTGTCGGTATCTTGCTCACGGCAGTCTTGATGCCTATCTACAATCTCGCTGGCTCCATCTAAGTACCATGACAAGGAGTGGGGTGGAAGGAGTACTAGTCCCAGTTATCCACACCCATATCCTGTTGAGGCGTTATATAGAGTAAACTATACCCATTAACCGTATATAATTACTTATGTCAAAAAACCGTTCCCAAGGCTTCACGCTCATCGAACTTCTTGTCGTCATCGCCATCATCGGCATTTTGTCGGCTGTGGTTCTCGCCTCGCTTAGCACTGCACGCTCAAAAGGTAATGATGCTGCTGTCCAATCCGACCTCTCGACTATCCAGACGCAAGCAGAAATTTACTATGGCGGTACCGGTGCTAACTCGTATGG
>DIZH01000012.1:0-25822 GCA_002429325.1 Patescibacteria group bacterium UBA6033
AGTGCCATCCTCACTCGCGACGACAAGCTCGCAGAGCAACTTTCAGAGAGCAGCGAAGCTTCTGGGGATTATGCATGGCGTCTTCCCCTCTGGGACGAGTACGAAGAGCGCGTGAAAGGCGACTTCGCGGATCTCAAAAATGTGCCCGGCGGCTCGACGAGTCGCTATGGCGGCGCCATTGATGGTGGCATGTTCCTCTGGCAATTTGCCAAGGAGCTGGAGTGCCCATGGGCACATCTCGACATCGCTCCCCGCATGACGTCAGCTCCGGGAGATGAACTTGCCAAAGGCGCGGCCGGCGCACCAGTGCGGCTTCTGACCCACTTCATTGAACAATGGCCCAGCGCAGAAAAACGATGACGTTTTTCTGCATGGGTAAAAAACCATATGCCATTTTCGATTAAAACAGACACGTATGAGGGCCCGTTCGAGGTGCTGCTTGACCTTATTGAAGCACGCAAACTCCTCGTCAATGACCTCACCCTTGCAAACATCACCGAGGACTACATAGCGCATGTGCGCGCTCAGGAATCTTTTCCCGTCGAGGAGACGGCGAATTTCATCCAGATCGCAGCGACGCTGCTCCTCATAAAATCAAAATCGCTCATCCCCGACCTGACACTCTCAGAAGAAGAGACTGCGGATATCGATGATTTGAAACGGCGGCTTGAAGCATATGAGAAAGTACGCGAGGCGGCGCGCGAGCTATCGAGAGTATTTGGACGGCGGACGCTTTTCTCGGAAGGGGAGCGGGCGGCTGAATCGTTCTTTTCGCCATCGCGCGATCTCTCGACCCAAGCGCTTGCCGATGCTCTTGCACGCGTTCTGACAGCTCGAGAAGTCGTCGAAGCGCTTCCCGAAGCTCGCGTGAAGCCGATGATTTCTATCGAAGAAGTCATGGGTCAGCTCGCGAAACGCGTCCAAAGTGCTATGACGCTTTCCTTCAAGGAGTTCGCTGGAAGCGAAAAAGAAAAAGTGGAAATAATAGTCTCGTTCCTCGCTCTCCTTGAACTCATGAAGCAAGGCTCAGTCGTTGCGGAGCAGTATCAGCAGCACGGCGATATACGCATTAGCCATACGGAGGCTACATCCATTCCTCGGTACGGGTAGCGCGCCGCGCGCCTGCTACAATACAAGAGTATGCGTATGCACGAGAGAGGCTTTGCCGTAAAAGCCGGCGCACTATTTTTGTTCACTGGTATTTTCTTTTTTAGCTCCGCTTCGCACGCAAGTGCAGCGACCTATTATGTCAATAATTCAGGTTCTCCCTATATTGGCGCACAGGGCGCATACGGAGTTGGAAATGATACAACTGGAAATGGATCCTTATTAACACCATGGGCGACCATGAATAAAGCCAATACTGCTGCCTCATTGGGCGATACCATCTATGTAGCCAAAGGGACTTATTCAGAAACCGTCAGCGGTAATTATTGGGCTCTCATTTTTAAAGACGGAGTTAATTGGACTGCTGACGGAAATGTAATTGTTGAGGAATCAGCTGGGACAGCAAACTACTCTGCTGTATCCATAGCCGGTACGACCGCAACGATTATCACTGGATTTACATTTGATGGACTCAATCAAAAAAGCTACGTTCTTTATCCACAAAGCAATACAGCAAATAAAGCCTTCGTTAATTGTACTTTCCAGAACTCTGTTAACTTTCAGGTCTATTTGAATTCGTCTAATCATGCAGGATTCTCGTTTTCTGGAAGTACGTTTATGACCGCTGCGGCCGGTAAATCAAATATAGAGACTTATTTCCCGATATCTGTTACGGGAAGCACGTTTACATCGACGACTGGGGCGGCCTTCCTTAACAGCTATTCAACCTCTGGAATTACGACTCTTACAAACAATACGTTTACGGCAAATTACGGGACCATAATGGCCGGCATTGGTATCTACGGTACAGGATCGACCTACAACATCGGGACCCAGGAATCACCGAATACCTTCATACTGACCTCTTTCGTTGGTGAATTGATTTACGCTAATGTAGCGGCAGGAAACATTGTTAATGTGATAGGAAATACATTTAATGTGTATTCTGCCCCTGCACAAGCTTCCTTGATTTTCTATTACGGTGCATCGGCCACTCAAGGAACAAGCACCGTGACGTATAACACTCTTAATGTATTATCCAGCGGCTCTGGAGGGTCGGGGGCTACAAACAGTTTTGCATTTCTTTATGCTCACGCAAATTCTACACATGAGTTTGATTGGCTTCTGGATATTGAGCACAACACGTTGAACATAAACAATAATTGCGCCACAAACAGCGCAGGTTCGTCATATCTGATATCTCTATTCGATCAACCACGAGCCGCGACGATAGCCTATAACACCTTCAGTATTGCAGACACGTCGGGCGGTGCTTGTGTGGCTGTGTGGATCAGTAGCGGCATAACAGGTTACATGAATGGAGCACACACAATCTCCCATAATACAATAACGACAAATTCTCTTCTCGGGTATGGAATAGATGTCGGGTATGACGGGGGTTATACCTACAATCATAACATTTCTGGGGTGACGATTAGCTACAACACAATTACGGGCGTTATCGGTTTGTCTGCCTCCGTCCCAACACATCTCATTCTTTATGCATATGCTGACAATGGTTTGATACATCATAATCTCTTGATAGGAGGTGCGTATGGAGTCGTAATCAAAGGTGGAAATGAAGGGGGCGCAAATAATTGGATCACTGGGAAACTATACGACAATATCATGTTGAGCCAGAACACATCAGCGATATACGTTAAGGGTGTCCAAAATGTTCCAATCTACAACAACACAGCTTATGAGATTGGAACCTATGCGGCAGCTCATGGTGCGCTCTACGTCACGACCTATGACAACAACGATCCTACTGGAACGATTGCTGAAAACAATCTCTGGTACGCGAGTACATATGGAGTGTGGTGGGACGGCACAGGGTCTCTAACCTCAGATTACAACCTCTATTATATCCCCGGGGGATCTTATGGGTATATCAATACTACGATATATCCGACTTTGGTTGGTTGGCAGGGAGTTGGATATGACGCACACAGCACAAGCTTCGACCCGCTATTCACTGATGCGGTTAACACTAACTTTACTCTTCAAGGCACGTCTCCCGCTATCGATGCGGGCACCTCTGTTGGTCTCTCCTCCGACTATGCCGACACTACTTCAATCTACGGCACCCCCGACATCGGGGCCTACGAGTACCAACCACCCTATACCCTCACCACGAGCATCCCAACCACCGGCAGCACTCGTCTCTACACGAACGGGAAGTATCGTGCACTCACGGCTACCACCTCCTCCGCCACCTCAGCTCTCTCTGTCACCCCAGCAGGCGGTTTCTACACTGCCTCCACCTCTAAGTACATGGATATCACTGTCAACGATTGGACAGCTGCTACCAAGCAGTGGACGGCCACCAGCACCACTGACGCCTTCAGCACCCATGCCACGAGTACGGTCTATACCATCGCAGATCTCACACCTTCTACCGACTATGCCTTCGATCTCGACAATGTTCCGAGTACCGCTCTCACGAGCTCCGCGTGCTCCGGCAATATCTGCACCTCTGACGGCTCTGGTTCTCTCACCTTCACCTACACTGGCGGCTACTCCACCCATACCTTCTCCCTTACAACGCGTCCGATGCTCTCTGGCAATATGGGCGGCACCCTCGGTACCGGACAAACCATCACCCTCTCTACAGACGGAAGCATCATCCGCTATACACTCGATTTATCTACTCCGGATTGCTCAAACGGAACCTTGTACACTGGGCCGTTCACGATTTCTGGCAACGTGACAGTAAATGCGGTGGCATGTGATGCCTCAGGGAATGCTTCCGCTATTTCCAGCGCCGCGTACAGTCCTATCTGGGGAAGTTCGTATGTCGAATCAAGTCGACCTACACAGATTGCGACTACAACACCCGTGATTGCGCCTGCTACTACGCCGATTACCCTCACTCCTGCAATAACAAACACATCCTCAATTAATTCTGGACTTTCACCAGTTCAAATCTCCTCCATCCTCTCCCTCCTCATATCATTTGGCGCAGATGCTACTACCATTGCGAGCGTTCAAGCAGCACTGAGAGGGGCAGTTGGCACGTCTACGCCAACAACACGCTTCTCCTTCACCCACAATCTCTCGCTTCACGACACTGGAGCCGACGTAAAAACACTTCAACAATATCTGAATACCCATGGCTTCACTGTGTCCGAGCAGGGAGGCGAGACCTCTTACTTCGGCATCAAGACCTATACTGCGCTCCTCAGATTCCAGAAGAGCCAGGGATTGCCAGTCACGGGATATTTTGGTCCGCAGACGCGTCAAATTCTGAGCCGTTAGCAGATGTCATAATAAAGCTGTTTTTGCACAGAAAATAACTGTTCCTGATCGGGCATTCCATGCGGTATACTGAGGGAGATGCTTACTCCTCCAGCTGCCCTCCATGATCTCCTTCAAAGAGTTTGCTGGGAGCGAGAAAGAGAAAGTGGAAATCATCGTCTCGTTCCTCGCTCTCCTTGAACTCATGAAGCAGGGTTCAGTTGTTGCGGAGCAATACCATCAGCATGGCGATATACGCATTAGCCATACGGAGGCTACATCCATTCCTCGGTACGGATAAACGTAGTATGACTGAGATAAAACCGAAACGAGACTGGTGGCAGAAAGGGAAGGCTTTTGACCTCTGGTCCATCCCACATTTTCTCTTTGGTGTGTTGATGGCGTTCGTTCCACCGCTTGTGGGACTATCATTTCTCACAGCACTAGCGCTTACCATCATCCTCGCGATGCTCTGGGAGATATATGAAAAGTTTGTAGAGATTAAAGAGACCATCCAGAACAGTCTGCTGGACATCATTCTGCCCATTGTCGCCTTTACACTGACTTCATATATTCTCCGTCTTTATACATTCCACTACGACGAACTCCTGGTTTTTGCGGCCGCTGTCGGTATCGTGTACCTCTTTACCAATATCTCCGGCTGGCTTGCCTACCGCCGCCGCAACCGTAACTTCACACGGTAGGACAACTTGGCATCGGGATTCTTTCTCCTCGCTACGGGTGATACACTTACGTTATGACACATCCACAAAAGGGATTTATCGTCCCGTTACTTCTCATACTTATTGCCCTTATTCTTGCTGGCGGGGGAGCATATGTATTCATGCAAAAGAAAGTGACCGAACCCGTGACTGAGGCGCCGGTGACGCAAACAACTTCATCTGCACAAACTGCTGCAACACCAATTATTTCGTCTGTCACTCCTTCCGAAGGAATTCTTACCTGGGGCTACGATTCAGGAACTCCAATAACTATTACCGGTACCAACTTCACATATAGGTGCACAAGCGACGTGTGCACTCAACAGCCACATGTATTCGTGCATATTATCGATTCTAATGGGCATACAAATATCGTGGGGAATAACGGTCCAGGCAGCGCGACATATCCAAACATGGTCTTTACGATAAATGCCTCGGGCACTGCCATTTCTCTCGCTGCCATACCATTCGATATTGGTACAGGAATATCACCTGGCAAGTACTTGTTGAGTGTGTCCGTTGATGGGATGGGGACTTCAAATGAGTACCCGATTACCATAACCGCGCCCAACCGATAACATCCCCAGATATGGGCGTTGCTCTAGAGGAGATGCACCTCTATACTGAGGGAGATGCTTACTCCTCCCGCCGCTCTCCATGCTCTCCTGTTTGCCTCAGGTGAACCGCTCGAAAAGAAAGTCATTGCGAAGCTTCTTGGCATTAAGGATTCCGACCTCGTCGTGGCACTTGGAGCACTTACGAAATCGCTTGCTGGCAGCGGGGTAGTGCTCGTAGAAACCGCAACTGAAGCTGAGCTGCGGACTGCCCCCGAAGCTTCTGAAATTGTGAAGAGGCTGCGCGAGAATGAGCTCTCGCGCGACCTCGGGAAAGGCAGCCTCGAGACCCTTGCGGTCATCGCGTATCGCGAGAGCGCCACACGCGGGGATATCGACTGGGTGCGCGGTGTTAATTCCACAGCAGCGCTCCGCACACTTCTCATGCGTGGCCTCATCGAAGGACGGGAGGATGAACAGGATAAGCGTCGCATTCGCTACAGCATGACGACCGAAGCGCTCGCTCATCTCGGCATCGCTCACGCTGCTGACTTACCGCGTTTCGAAGAACTTCGCGCGACGACCGAAGGAGTGATGGAAGAGAAAGAGGCGCCGGCAGAAATTGAAGCGGCATAACTAGTATGGATTCTATTGAACTGCAGAAGCTAGCCGAACGAAGCCGCTCCATGCGTGAAGCTGGCATGGCGCTTATTTTGGCCTCGGCTATTCTGGCACTCTTTATTTTCATACCGCGCAATTTCGGAACTACTCCCGCTCCCGCAGTCGCTGTAGCTACCTCGACGACACCTGATGCTTTCGCAAATGTCGCCGTCCAGGCAAAAGCGGCAATCGTGTACGACCTTGCGACAGGAAAGGTGTTGTACGCCAAAAATGCTGATGCTCAGCTCCCGCTCGCCTCACTTACCAAGCTGCTTACGGTCTATGCTGCGTTTGCAGAGCTTTCGCCGACCACACCGGTCACTATTCCTGCCGAAGTCACTCATCTCGATATGCCGCGCGCCTTCAATGCAGGGCAAATATTCTCACTCGGAGACCTCGCACGACTGACGCTCACTGCCTCGCTGAACGATGGTGCGGCCGCTATCGCGAGTGCGACCGCAGCACGCGAGAATACCACGCAAAACGCTATGCTTGCGAGTGCCGCGTCCGCGCTCGATCTCACGCAGACCTATGCGGTAAACGGCAGTGGCCTTGATGTGTCTTCTTCACTGTCTGGTGGCTACGGATCGGCGTATGACCTCGCCCGCCTCGCGGGAGCGCTCGTAGAATCAGCTCCGGCAGTTGCCTTGGCCACAACGGGAAGCAGCGCTCAGGCAACCTCAGCGGGCGGGACTTCATTCACCGTCAAGAATACCGATCCCATGGTCGGCACCATTCCGCGTCTGCTCCTTTCGAAAACCGGCTATACCGATCTTGCAGGAGGGAATCTTGCACTCGTCTTCGACGCCGGGATGCTCCACCCTATCGCAGTTATCGTACTTGGTTCCTCTAAGGAAGAGCGCTTCACTGACGGCACTGCGCTCGTCGCTGCGGCGCTCGCGCATTTTGCTGGTATTGCCTCTCTATGATTACGTCGAGCATTATCAAAGTTTTTATTCCCGCAGCCGCGTCATTTATGGTAGGCATTCTCTTCGCGCCTATCCTGACTCACTATTTGTATAAACATCGCGTATGGAAAAAAGTGACGCGAAAAACGGCGCTCGACGGCAATCCCGCGGTCGAATTCGAACGGCTTCGCACGACCGTACACACCGGCACCGAGACCTCGACGCCGCGTATGGGCGGTATCCTCATCTGGGTGAGTGTCACCTTCGTAACACTCGGGATTTGGCTCCTCGCGCGACTGTTTCCTATCCCTCTTTTCGAACGGCTTGATTTCTTGAGTCGCAGTCAGACATGGATACCGCTTCTTGCACTCATTGCGGGAGCGATTATGGGATTCGTGAATGATTTGCTCGATATACATCCCTCGGGCGAAAGGGGAGTGGGGCTCCGTACGAGACTTCTCTTCGTCACGATCGTATCAGCATTCATCGGCTGGTGGTTCTATGCAAAGCTTGGCGTGACGGCCATCGGCATCCCAGGAGATGGAACGTTCACTGTCGGAGTCTTTATCATTCCGCTCTTTATACTTGTGACACTTGGATTGTATGCAGGTGGCGTTATTGACGGCATCGATGGTCTTTCAGGCGGCGTCTTCAGCGCCGCTTTCATGGCGTACGCGGGTATCGCCTATTTTCAGAATCAGATTAACTTGGCGGCATTTTCTGCCACACTTACCGGAGCGATACTTGCATTCCTCTGGTTCAATGTGCCACCGGCGCGCTTCTGGATGACGGAAACAGGCACGATGGGACTCACTATGACGCTCGCCGTCATTGCATTTATGACCGATACTCCCGGGAACGGCTATGGCATTGCCGCGCTTCCCGTCATAGCGTTTCCGCTCGTCGTGACTGTCCTTTCAAACATCATCCAAGTGGCATCCAAAAAGTTCCGCGGAAAGAAAGTATTTCGCATTGCACCATTGCACCATCACTTCGAAGCCATCGGGTGGCCCGCATATAAAGTCACCATGCGGTATTGGATTATCTCCATCATTTGCGCCATTGTCGGCATGACCATTGCACTCCTTAAAGGTTCCGTATGAAATCAGTATCCGGCGATCGCGTATTCCTGGTATTCGTTCTCACACTTACGCTTGCCGGTCTCGCTATCTTCTCCTCCGCCTCGCTTGGACTCTTGGCTCGCGAGAGCGGCAGTTCTCTCTCGCACGATATTCTGCTACAAACCGGCCTCGGGTTCGGCCTCGGGTTCATCGCTTTCTTTATCGCACGTGCTATACCTCTCGCGCGCCTCAAACGCATATCGCCATATGTTTTCGTTGCGACCATTATTCTCACATTGCTCGTCTTCGTGCCAGGCATAGGATTCCATGCCGGCGGCGCCACACGCTGGATTAATTTGCGCTTCACGACGGTCCAGCCTGCAGAGTTTCTGAAAATAGGTTTTGTGCTCGCGCTCGCATGGTGGCTCGCCCCGCGCGCTCGCCAACTGTCCAGTTTTAAGAAGGGGTTGATTCCCTTTGTCGGCTTCATCGCTATACCTTCCGTCATTCTTTTGGCGCAACCGAACACTTCGACCACAATGCTCATCGTTGCGACGGGCATGGTGATGTATTTCGTAGCTGGCGCCCGCTGGCGCGATTTCGGCATACTGATTGTCGGAGTCATCACTGTGCTCGGGGTCATTATCCTCGTGCGACCATATGTACTTGAACGCATCAAGACATTCATAGACCCTTCGGCCAATGCTCTTGGAAGCGGGTATCAGATACAGCAAGCGCTTATTGCCATCGGCTCGGGTGGTCTCGGCGGGCGAGGATTCGGACAGAGTGTCGAGAAATTCAATTATCTTCCCGAACCTGATGGAGATTCTGTTTTTGCCGTCTTCGCTGAAGAGACAGGATTCGTAGGAGCATGCATCTTGCTCGCACTTTTTGTTGCACTCGCGGCGAGAGGCATTGTCATAGCAGGGAACTCTAGTGACCTCTACGGTGCACTGATTGCAGTCGGATTCTCTTTCCTCATCATGTTCCAGGCATTTATAAATATGTGCGCCATGTTGGGCATTATTCCGCTCACGGGATTGCCGTTACCATTCATCTCTCACGGCGGTACGGCGCTCGCGGCGACACTGCTTATGTGCGGGCTTATCCTGAATGTCGCCGCTCATCGGAAAGCCTAGAATGTTATACTCACAACTATGAAAATCGTGTTTACTGGCGGCGGTACGGGCGGACATTTTTATCCTATTATTGCTATTGCCGAAGCGCTTTTTGACGTGGTGCAAGAAGAGCATCTTATTGCTCCCGAGCTCTATTATCTCGCGCCGCAAGCGTTTGACGAGAAGGCACTCTTTGAGAACAACATTGTCTTCATCCGCATTCCAGCAGGGAAGGTGCGGCGTTATGCATCGATAGAGAACGTCACTGATGTTTTTGTTACTCTGTCAGGCATACTCACAGCTCTCGTGACACTATTCCGTCTGTATCCTGATGTCGTCGTCAGCAAAGGCGGCTATGCAAGCGTTCCGACCGTCATTGCCGCATGGATCCTACGCATCCCGATTGTTATCCATGAGTCAGATGCCAAGCCAGGGCGAGCGAATTTGTTCGCTTCAAAATTCGCAACGAAAATAGCTATCGCATTCGATAGCGCAGCTGTATATTTCCCTGCAAAAGTTCAGAGCAGGATAGCTCGTACCGGCATTCCCATCCGGAAGGCTCTCATGCGCGTTGAGACTGAGGGAGCACGTCAGTATCTCGAACTTGAGAGTGGTATACCGACTATCTTCGTCCTCGGCGGCTCGCAAGGTGCAGTGAAGATAAATGAAACGATACTTTCGGCGCTTCCCGAACTCGTGGCATTTGCAAACGTCATCCATCAAACAGGTACCGCAAACTTCAAGAGCGTAGAGGGAGTGAGCGAGGTCGTGCTTGCGAAAAATCCGCACGCCGACCGCTACCACCCCATCAATTATCTTGATCAGGTATCAATGCAACGGGCTGCAGGTATTGCCGACATCGTCATTTCTCGTGCGGGCGCTAATAGCATTGCCGAGATAGGACTATGGAAGAAGCCTGCGATACTCATCCCGATACCAGAATCAGTGAGCCATGACCAGCGCACGAATGCCTACTCCTATGCTCGCACTGGTGCTGCTGTCGTCATCGAGGAGCAGAATCTCGCATCGCATCTGTTCGTCGCTGAGATAGAGCGCATCACCAAAGATCCTGAGCTATCGAAACGCATGGGAGCCGCAGCCGAAGGATTCACTGATCCTGACGCAGGGCGCATCCTTGCGCGCGAAGTGCTCGCCATCGCACTGCCTCATGAATCATAACGTCGTCACACGTTTTGCTCCATCGCCAACTGGATTCATGCACGTTGGTGGTGTGCGTACAGCACTCTACGCATGGTTGTTCGCGCGCAAGCACGACGGACGATTTATCTTGCGTATTGAGGACACTGACAAAGAGCGGGAAGTCGCTGGTTCTATTCCGCATATCATCGAATCACTCAAGTGGCTTGGCATTGCCTGGGACGAGGGCGTGGATATCGGCGGTCCACATGCGCCGTATCTGCAGTCCGAGCGGCTTGCGCTCTATCGCACCTACGCAGAGAAACTCCTCGCGTCGGGACATGCGTACCCAGACCCATACTCTGAGAGCGAACTCGAAGCACTCCGCACCAAAGCTACAGAGGAGAAACGTCCATTCCTTTTCCGTGACCATCGTCCAGCGACCATCTCGCCCTGGGACGGGACGGCGCCACTACGCTTCCGCGCTCCGAGAATTGCGCGCTACGAGTGGGATGACCTTGCACGTGGACACCTCGGAGCAGGGGAGGAGGCCATCGATGATTTCATCCTCATCAAGGGCGATGGCTATCCGACCTATAATCTTGCGCATATTGTCGATGATATCGAAATGGGCGTCACGCACGTAATGCGTGGTGAAGAATTCATATCTTCCACGCCGAAGTTCCTTTCCCTGTACGAAGCACTGGGCGCAACCCCACCCGCATTTGTGACGATGCCGGTCATACTCGGTCCGGACGGAAAAAAGAAATTGAGCAAGCGCGATGGAGCGAAAGATATCCTCGATTACCGAGCCGAAGGCTATTTGCCCGAAGCGATGGTGAATTTCCTCGCGCTTCTCGGATGGAATCCTGGAACTGAACAAGAATTTTTCTCGCCGGAAGAATTGATACAGGCTTTTGAACTCTCCCATATCCAAGCATCAGGAGCCGGTTTCGATGAGACGAAGCTCCGCTCAGTAAACCAGCATTGGATGCGGCTCCTTCCGACGGAAGAATTCCTCGTGCACTTGGAGGCCTCGCCTCCAAGTGCACTTGGAGGCGAGGCCTCCAAGTTGGATCAGGAAAAATTGAAGATGGCAGTGCCGCTTTTGAAGGATCGCGCCCACACCTTTGCCGAAGCGCAGGATATGCTCTCCGGGGAACTTTCCTGCCTATTTACTGCTCCTGTCCTTGACCAGGGGAAACTGCTCCAAAAGGAGATTTCTGACCGCCCAGGAGTGGCTCTGTCGGCCCTAGAAAGCGTCTGTGAGGCCCTAAAATCGCTTCCTACGGACGTATCTTCTGAGGAGGTAAAAGTGGCCATTATGCCAATTGCCGACGCCGAAGAGGCGAAAGGGAAGGGCGGTCGAGGGGCAGTGCTCTGGCCCTTGCGCTATGCCCTGTCAGGCCAAGAAAAGTCTCCTGACCCGTTCACACTGATTTCTATTCTTGGAACGGCCGAATCACTTTCGCGCATACAAAAAGCTATTGCTATACTGTAGGGATGACGAGCCGTCGCTACACGCTCATTTTTTTATTGTTGCTCGTTGCAAGCATAGGTATTGCTCCGACATTCGCTTTTGCTGATGCGGCTTCCGACCTTCAGGCACAAATCGATGCAAACAACCAGCAGCTCGCTTCACTTAAAGCAGAGATAGCAGCGTATCAGAAACAATTGGATACAATCAGCGTGCAGAAAAGCACGCTCCAATCAACTGTCAGCTCGCTCTCGCTCTCGCAAAAACAGCTTGCGACTCAGATACAGGTGACACAGAACAATATCGCGTCGGCTAACTTGCAGATCAAGCAGCTCACGCTCTCCATCGGAGATAAAGAGGCATCTATAGCGACAAGCCAAGATGTCATCTCAAAACAACTTCGCAGCATTACTGAGAATGAGCAGATGCCTCTTATCGCGACACTCATCTCTTCAGTATCACTCGGCGACGCGTGGCAATCTGTCGATGAGGCAGTCCAGTTCAACCGTGCACTTTCGGTGAATATCGAGAATCTGAAAACAGTACGTACTGAGCTCGCCACTAATCGCGAGAAAGTCACAGCAAAAAAAGCGCAACTTGTATCTTTGCAAAACGATCTCACGGTACAGAAGCGTTCAGTTGATGCAAATAAAGCGGCTCAGCAACAACTCCTCACACAAACTAAAAATCAGGAAGCGAACTATCAAAAACTCATTGCACAGAAAGAGGCCTCCGAAAAAGCCTTTGAGCAAGACCTCGTTAATCTGCAGGGTCAATTGAATCTTATCGTGCATCCCGGGCTTCTACCGAAAGTCGGGTCAGGCGTACTGTCCTGGCCATTCAGCGATGCCTTCATGGCGAACTGCACACAACGCAAAAGTGTCTTCGGGAATCTGTTCTGTGTGACGCAATACTTCGGCAACACGCCGTTCTCAACCGCGAACCCGCAAATTTACAATGGGCATGGCCACAATGCTATCGACATCGCCGCGCCGATTGGCACACCGGTCTACGCTGCTCTCGGCGGGACGGTGCTTGGGACGGGAAATACTGACCTCGTTCGCGGCTGCTATTCATTTGGTAAATGGATCATGATTAGCCATGGCAATGGTCTCAGTACGCTCTATGCTCATCTCTCTGAAATCGACGTGACGAAAGGGCAGCAGATAGATTCGCGTCAGCTTATCGGTCTCTCAGGTATGACGGGCTATGCGACCGGACCGCACATCCACTTTGGCGTCTATGCGACAGAGGGTACTGAAATTATGACACTCCGCCAATTCCGCGGTGCAGTCATCGGTTGTGCTGATGCTACGATGCCAGTCGCAACACTCACTGCGTACCTCAATCCGCTGTCATATCTATAAAAAGAGAGCCGCCCACAACGGACGGCTTCCGTGGGGGCGGCTGTTAGCCGGCAAGCTGCAGGCCTTTGGCCGCAAGCGCTTTCTTGATCTCGTTCACTTGTTGCCGGCGGAAGCCTCGCATCTTGAGGAGATCAATCTCCGTGCGCTTGACCAAATCGCCAATCAGGACAATGTTGGCGTCCTTGAGATAGCGTTTGGTGCTCGCGTGCAGATGCAGTGTGTCGATCAGTTCCACCATCAGTGCCCGATATTCCACAGAATTCTTATCGCAGTTCGGCTGGACTGACTGAACAACATCTTTGCCCGATATCCAGAATCCTTTCCGGGCCTTGAGCGAATACACGCGGACATCGACGTTAGCGTTCGGGAATCTTTCTTCAACCGTCTTGCCAATCTTCATGGCCAGATGATTGCGAACTTCGGCAGTGGGCAGGTCCGTTCTTTCATCGAGACCGGTAACCTCGATCATTATGAGCATTGCGTCCTCCTGTAAAGAGCAGGCAAAAACAGTAACATTTTATATCATAGGCGTCAATTACTTCTTTACATCCCTCGCGCGCCATAGGAGAAGGGAAGCGTAGGTGCGGTGCGGCGACCATCTCTCTGCGATAGCCAACAGGGAAGTTCGCGGCGAACCTTTCGGTAAATTATAGATGGCTTCAATGGCACGAACGAGACCAAGATCGCCAGGAGAGAACACATCGCTTTTTCCCAGAGCGAACATCATGAACATATCGACGGACCATGGGCCAAGCCCCCATATGCTCATCAGCTTTTCTGCAACTTCTGCTTCAGGTATCCGTTTGAGTGCAAGCAAATCAAGTGACCCATTCTCCACAGCTTTAGAAATTTCTTTGAGTGTTTTTATTTTTGCACCGGACAATCCAGCGGAGCGAAGTTTCTCCGGTTTCATTTTCAATATCGATAGGGAAGTGATATGTCCTCCGTTGCAAGCCTCTTTGACCCGCGTATAGATAGCATCGGCAGCAGCGACCCCAAGTTGCTGAGAAATGACCGTGCTCGCAAGTGATTCAAATAATTGTGCGCGGGTGCGCTTTTGTGGAAGCTCTACAGGAATAGCCGCATGATGCACGAGGGTAGCCTTGTGGAAATGCGGATCAACGCGCTTAAAATGCCGTATGGCCTCAGCCTTTCTCGGCCCGTTAGAAGCCTGTACACGAGATATTTTACGGCCAATTTGTTTACTGCTTCTAACGGGTCTCGTCATGCCGAGATTCTATCACCTGCCTGCGCAGGCCGGCCGGGCAGGGTGGTATACTAAGGAAGACATGCTACATCTGCTATTTTGGGTGTTCATCCTCGTCCTCGGCCTGTCCTATTTCGGTATCTCCATCCAAGCCATCCTAGGTTCCTCTACCGGCCAAGCAAATGTAGCTTATTTGTCGAACCTCTTCTCTCAGGCATGGCATTTGCTTCTCCCTTATATTCAGCCATTCATTTCTATTATTCAGCATCTCATCTCTTACGTCCAAAATATAAAGATGTAGGCAATATTGTGCGTGTGCACCTAACGCAGCACAATGTTGCCAATCTTTTGCGAACTAAGCTCTGCTTTAGTTCGCAAAAGATATATTGTGCGCACTATAGCTAGAGAGCTGGGAGGGCCTGTACACCTACATTCCCTTCTATCGAAGATGAAATAAACGCGACGCGCGTTTATTTCTTAAGCGCGATGATAAGTACTTGAATAACACTGACAAGCGTACTAGCAAATCCAGTCCAGAAGGCATAAACCTCAAGATTCTTCATAAATGGCTTTTTGCGGCTCATAGTAGAAAGGGTAGCACGCTTCCCTACCGCTCTGTGGCGGGCGATGCTTAGAAGTCGTTTTTGGCTGTAATCGAGTCCCATAGTTAGCAGGTTACGTTCGCGATGATGTAATCATATGCCTCGTCGACCGAATCGACGAGTGTATAGAGGCTTAGGTCAGCTTGATCGATATAACCTCCTTTGTACAAGTTCTCCATGACTTCAATAATTGGCTCCCAGTAGGACTTGCCGTAGAGGATAACCGGTATGTCATGTATCTTCTTGGTTTGTACGAGTGTAATGATTTCAAAAAATTCGTCGAGCGTACCGAACCCTCCTGGGAAATAAATGTACACCTCTGATGCGTAGGTCAGCATGACTTTACGGACGAAGAAATGATCGAAGCTGAATTTATCGGTGAGGTAATTATTGTAACTCTGCGCATTAGGCAGTCTGATATTAAGACCGACGGATGCACCACCGGCGTCAAAGGCGCCTTTATTGCTCGCCTGCATGATGCCGGAGCTGCCGCCTGTAATGATAGCGAAACCGTGCTTTGAAAGCCGTCCTGCTAGCTCGGATGCCTGCTGGAATATCGGTTCATCAGGAGTCGTGCGCGTACTGCCGAAGAAAGTCGCCGCGACGCCATAGCGACGGATGACATCGAACCCTTCGACGAACTCAGACATAATCTTGAAGATGCGCCAAGACTCAATCTTGTTCGGTTTGCACACCAAAGGTGCCACGTCTTCGGGCATAGTGCGCTGGCCCTCGTGAATCGCTTGCGAAAGCCGCTCAGATGTAGAAGCATCTGTCGGCGAAGTGACGTCGCCCGTCGTCAGATCGTTCATATAAACCATTCTAGCAGACTTAGTTGTTCGTACAATTTGCAGCACGGGTATAACCTGCTGCTTCTGCCGCATCGGCAGACACAAACCATACTTTATTTGCATCCGAAATAGCATTGGCACCAGTGCACGATGGAAAATAATATTTCGTACCACCTTTTGAGGCCGCAACCTGGCCGACAGTCCCTGGAGCAGTGGCAGAGGATTCCAGTAGGGGACCGCTTCCCTGCCCTGACCGGGCGTCGAGCCCTGCAAGATAGCCGAGTCCGAAGCTCGCTGAGGACGCGAGGACAATGATAGAAATCACGAGTATATCCCTGGGCATTTTCGCGACGGCGACTTTGCATTTTTCCCGCGCTTCTGCTATAGTCATCAAGTAAAACTATACCACTATGGCATCAACAAAGGCTGGAGGTTCAGCGAAAAACCTAACTGATTCGAACGCGCAATACCTCGGTATTAAGCTTTCTGATGGCTCTGTCGCGAAGCCGGGCGCTATTATCGTACGCCAGCGCGGCACCAAGATCGAAGCAGGAAAGAACGTAAAGGTCGCCAAGGACCACACGCTTTTCGCTATCGCTGATGGCAAGGTTTCGTACCGCACTCGACGCAAGACCAGCTTCACGGGTCACACCATGATGAAGAAAGTCGTCGACGTCATCTAAACTCCTCAAACAAAAGAACCGGCAAAAATGCCGGTTCTTTTGTTTCATATAGAAATGGAAAAGCCGCCTGAACTGCACGGCTTCCCATGCCTTCAGGCGGCTCCTGCACTACTCGACGGCAGTGACTGTGATGTCGATGTCGTCTTCGCACGCCTCCGGAAGATCACCGCGAATGCCCGCCTGGATGCGGCCGATGATGAGTTCGGCGTTGATGTGCTCGCCGTACGGATGATAGAGCGCTAGGAGGCGCAATCCGTCGTACACGACGGTCATCTTCGCTTCCAGGTCGCCCACGAGAAGCCGGTCATTTTCCTTATCGGCAGTATCTTGCAGGACCTTCCTGAAGATCGAGAAGCAGTCCGTGCCGCCGAGACGACGCCGAACCATTCCCTGCCGGAGAGCCCTCTCAAGTAGGGCTGCGAACCTCTTCGCTGACGAATCATCAACCGACATAAAGGACGGCTTCCAAGTGTAGATCAAGGCTGCCATATTTCTCTCCAAAGGTTCAGAATCATACTCGCCCTCGTCCCTGCGACAAAAGCGTAGTAGACGCATTAAAGCACCATAAATATCAATAGGTCAATTACCGCGCGCGTGTAGCTCTGGTTTCTGAAAATGCTGCCAGTCTTTCCGGTCAGTCCAATCGCCGCCCCATTCCCATCCATAGGATTTGAAAAGGGACACGACATCATTTGTTATCGTTCCTCGCTGCGCTTGGTCATAGACCGCGCCCAGAGGCGTCACGGAACCATCCACACCGACATAGGGATTCTGTACTGGGTTGATATCGAGCGCACGCCCGTAGGCATGGTGCGAAATGCGATTCGTACCAGCGATGACGCGGTAATTGAATGCCGAGGTGTTATTCGCAGCCATCGAAACATCGTCGTTCCAGCCATAGGCGACTATGGGCACCATGTGATATATCGGAAACTGCATAACGCGGAGTGCGGTAAATATTTTCTCTACTTCGTCTGCGAGGTCCGTATGTACGACGAGCTGCCCTTCTCCCAGCATCTCTGAAAACGAAAAATACGGAACCGTAACCAGTGTTACCGCATTCCGTATTTCCTGTGGAATCTCTTTACCGTGGAGAGCTTCCTCGAGCGTCATGGCTACTCTGCTTCTATTGTGATGGAGAACCTGCCGAACGTATCTGCAGAGGCTACCGGAACCTCAAACGTACCGAGATCTTTGATCGGCTTCTCGAGTTTGATGACTTCTTCCGGCAGATCGATATGTGCCTGTTCCTTTGCGGCCTTTACGATGTCCGACTCCCCTACTGCGTCGTAGAGGTGGCCTTTTTCATTCGCCTTCATTTTAATAACGATGTGCGCCTCGACCAAAGAAGCGATGTTCTGAGTGAGGAGTGCAGCATCGACAGTCTTGGTGTCGACGACCATCTTGCGGCGTGTCTCGGCTTCTTTGCGAGCGACCGGAGTGGCGGCAATAGCGAACTTCTTCGGAATGAGGTAATTGAGCGCATACCCGTCTGAGGTTGTAACCTCTTCATGCGCACGCCCCATACCCTTCACGTCTTTGATCAAAATTACTTTCATAGACCCAACTTACCTCATCATTTGCCGTTCGTCAAAAACTGGACCGCGCGCACCATTTGAGGATCTGCCTTGGCTGCTGCATCCGCACTAGTGAACGGCACCGTGATATCAGGTGTCACGCCATTACCCATAATCCAATGTCCGGCAGGCGTTATCCAGCGGGCGACGGTCACCTTGAGCGAGCCTCCATCGATATCCATAAGCGTCTGTACCGAACCCTTGCCGAATGACTTCGTACCAATCAAAGTCGCCGCCTTATTGTCCTGGAGCGCGCCTGCAAGAATCTCAGAGGCGGAAGCTGATCCGCTGTCGACGAGTACAACCACTTTCGTACCAGACGGGACGTCGTTATAGCCGAGACTCGTATGCGCGTTGCTTTGCTCTTTCGTACCAAAGTCTTCGGTCACTATGAGCGTACCCTTCGAGAGGAAGTGGCTTGCGATATCGACAGCCGCATCCAGATAGCCACCAGGATTGCCGCGCAAATCGACGACAAGCTTCTTCGAGCCTGATGCCACGAATCGCTGGAACGCCTGGTCAAAAAGACTAGCTGAATTTGCTGTGAACTCATAGAGAGCGATGTGATAGACGCCACTTTTCGCATCGAGCCCATCATCAGTTTCGGGAACTTGGATGGTTTCGCGGACGACCTTGATATCAAGCGCCTTGCCGTGACGGACAATAGTGAAGTTCACGGTCGTCCCAACAGGCCCCCGGATGCTGCTCACTGCTGCATCGATTGAGAGTCCATCAGTTGATTTGCCGTCGATAGCGATAATCTGGTCGCCGGTGAGGATGCCAGCTGCCTGGGCTGGTGTACCTTTCAGCGGTGCGATAACGGTCAAGACGCTGTCCTTGATGCCAATCTCCATACCGACGCCCGCAAAGCTTCCTGAGATATTGTCAGCGAATGATTTCGCTTCTTTCGGCGGGAAGAATACGGTATAGGGATCGCCATAGGAATTGGCGAGGCCGCTGATTGCACCGAAGAGACGCTCTTTCGGCGTCGGCAACGTGGAAGATGCATGCGTGATGACATAATTCGCATTGAGCGCATTCCATGCTTTCCAGAAATCAGTGAGATCGACGCTTTGGTCTGGTGTCGCATCGAGACCGTCCCCGACGAACGGGATGTGATTTACTACGGCAGCTGAAGAACCGCCACCCATTGAGATGCCGACGCCGAAAAAAATCGCAGCGACAAGCGCATATGAGATGCCGCGCATAGCGCGAGAACGTGCCTCAGCCATCATTCCGAAAAGTATACCCCGTGAGATATGCAAAGCATAGTGGAGAAGTTTTATACACGGCCGCACTCAGAGAGCAGGTGTGGTGCATGGTATTCTGAAGACATGTTATCTCGGTATACGTACCATGGCGGAGTTTGGGTAGACCTTGAACACCCGACCGAGGATGAAATCCGTGCAATTACAAAAGAATTCGGAGTCAGCGAACGACTCGAAGTGGAGCTCTTTTCTCCATCGCCTTCTCCCGTCGTTGCGGGCGATGGTGGTGCGGCATTTCTCATTCTCCACTTCCCTACCCATGGCACGGAAGACGGCGAGATACGGGACCAGGAAGTCGATTTCATCATAGGCAGTTCATTTATTATTACGGTGCGCTATGAAGTCGTCGAACCTATTCACCGGTTGCAGAAACTGCTTCAGACAGAGCAGCTCATCACCCCGAAGGACTCCATGACGACCGACGTGCTGCTCGAAATACTTTTCGCACACCTCTATACGTCGGTGCGCAATCACACGACACATATATCCGAGCATCTTGCGCATATCGAACACGAGATGTTCAGCGGTCACGAACATGCGACTGTCCGCCTCATCTCGAGCGTCAGCCGCGAACTCCTCCACATTGAAGCGGCGCTCGCAAATCAGGAAGAGCCGCTTAATCGTTTCCTCAAAGGGCTTTCGGCGCGCGGTTTCTTCGGCGTCTCATTCAACGAGCGCGCCGAGCGTATGCTTGCCGAACATATGCAGGTAGCCCGACTCATCACCACCTATCGCGCGGTAGCGACGGAGCTGCGCGAGACGAATTCCTCGCTGCTTGAAGCGAAGCAGAATGAGATTATGAAAACGCTCACCGTCATCACGTTCAGCGTCATGCCGCTCGAGCTTATCGCTCTCATTTTCGGCATGCACGCCCCTGGCACGCCGTTGGAACAGGACCCACATGCTTTCCTGATTATCCTAGCGCTTATGATTGGTACGGGCGGCATTATGATGGCCTTCTTCGCACGTCGACATTGGCTTTCGTGAGGTGCTGGTAGTATACAAAGCATATGAACTGGTTCGCACGCATACTTCACCGGCAGAAAAAGAGTGAACATCCGAGGCTTGCTCAGGTGTTTTTCATCAATACCCTTTCAAGCCAGCGCGAACTCTTCGTATCACAGCGGCCCGGTATCGTGCTGTTCTATTCGTGTGGCCCAACGGTCTATGGCCGTGCGCATATCGGGAATTTGCGCGCGTATGTATTCTCAGACACTATCGCTCGTGTGCTTACGTACGCTGGGTACCACGTGCATCGCGTCATCAATATCACCGATGTCGGCCACCTCGTAGGTGACGGAGACCAGGGCGAAGATAAAGTATCGCTCGGAGCTAGGCGCGAGAAAACAACACCTCAGGAAATCGCAGATAGGTACACAAAAGCGTTCATCGACGACATCACTGAACTCAATATCGATACGAAGGAGATACAGTTTCCACGCGCAACCGACTATATTAAAGAACAAATTGCTCTCGCAAGAACGCTTGAGGAAAAAGGATTCGCCTACCGTATCGAACATGGCCTCGCTTTCGATGTCTCTCGGTTCCCTGGGTATGGCAAACTCGGCCACATTGATATAGAAGTGCAGAAAGCGGGCGCACGAGTCGAAGCCGATCCCGAGAAACGCCACCCTGCGGATTTCTGGCTATGGCGTTCGGCAAAACCGGACGATCTCCAGCAATGGGACAGCCCGTGGGGCCGCGGGAATCCTGGATGGCATATCGAGTGTTCGGCGATGATACGTTCGCTTCTCGGACAGGAGATAGACATTCACACCGGCGGCGAGGACCATATCGCAGTGCATCACAATAACGAAATAGCTCAATCTGAAGCGGCCAATGGCCGGACGCTCGCACACTATTGGATGCACAGTGCGTTCCTCACCATGAACGGAGAGAAGGCATCGAAGTCGCTCGGAAATGTCGTCTACCTTTCTGATCTCACTGATAAAGGATTCCACCCTCTTGCACTCCGCTATTTTTTCTTGCAGGCGCACTATCGCACTCCCCTTTCCTTCTCATGGGACGCGCTCGCTGGTGCAGCGAGCGCGCTTGAACGCCTCTGGAAACTCTCGCGCGATGTCGCCGGAGAATCGAAACGTATCAGTGCGCCGTCTGAAACGCGCGAGCGATTCCTCGCGTCGGTACGAGATGATCTTGCGACTCCGCAGGCGCTGAGCATACTCTGGGACTCTCTTCGGGGAGATGAAGATGGGCCGGAAGAGAAATGGGGACTCATTGAAGACGCCGAAGCGCATTTCGGGCTTTCGCTCCTTGCACCGCCGACTCCTGGAGCTGTCCATGCCTCTGACATACCCCAGGAAGTGCAGCAGTTGCTCTCTAGCCGCGAAGAAGCCCGCTCAAAGAAGGATTTTAAGGAGGCTGACCGCATCCGGGGCGAAATCGAGAACAGGGGATATCGTGTGGATGACGGGCCGGAAGGAGTAGTTTTGACCAAGAAAACGCTCTGACTCAGAACCGCAAAAATAGCCCGTAGATGCTAGGCACGGGGAGCGAACGAGTGCAGGCGTACGTGTCTGGTACGACGGAACGAGCGAGTGGGACCCGTAACGACGCAGATATGGGTATTTTTTCGGTTCTGTTACAATCAGGGTAATGGCAGTTGCAGACCGCGTCCCTCCTCAGTCGCTCGAATCCGAGCGCGCGCTTCTCGGCGCGCTTCTCTTGAAGCCGGATGCTATTCACGACGTCTCCGACCTCATCCATCCCGATTCCTTCTATGCTGAAAAGCATCGCATCATATTCGGTGCTATGCGCGAGCTCGCAGAGCGCGGCGAACCGATCGATCTTCTTTCACTTTCTGAACGTCTGCAGGGCCAAGGACTTTTGGAGCGTTCAGGCAGCAGAAGTTATCTCGCCGAGCTCGCGGGATCAGCGCCTGCTCCTGGAAACTTCTCTCACTATGCTGAACTCGTTTCGCGTAAGTCTCTCATGCGTTCTCTTATTGATGCAGCGTACGGTATCAACGAGTCGGCATATGACGAAGCGCGCGACACGATGGAAGTGCTCGATGAAGCTGAAAAAAGTATTTACGCTATCGGCAACGCATCTGCGGCACATAAATTCATTGCCATCGCCGACAAGGTCCATGAGACATGGGATCGCATTGAAGCACTTTCAAAAAGAGAAGATGGCATCCGCGGCGTCCCGTCTGGCTTCCCTGCTCTCGATAATCTCCTCTCTGGATTCCATCCATCCGACCTCGTCATCCTCGCGGCTCGTCCGTCAGTCGGTAAGACATCGCTTGCGCTCGATATCGCTCGCAACGCCGCAGTGCGCCACAGCGTGCCGGTCGGCATATTCTCGCTTGAAATGAGCTCAGAGCAAATCATCGACCGCATGCTCTCGGCTGAGTCATTTGTGAACTCGTGGAAGCTGCGCACCGGCCAAGTGAAGGGCGAAGAAGATTTCGGCCGCATACGCGACGCGCTTGAGGTCCTCTCGAAAGCGCCTATCTATATCGACGACAAGCCGGGCAACAATATTCTCGGTATGCGCGCCGTCGCGCGTCGCCTGAAGCGTGAGCGCGGCATCGGCCTCATCATCGTCGACTATCTCCAGCTCATGGCGCCGACCAATACGAAAAATTCAGACTCAATGGTCCAGCAAGTCACTGAAATTTCTCGTTCGCTCAAAGGGCTCGCGCGCGAGCTCGAAGTGCCAGTCATCGCGCTCTCGCAGCTCTCGCGCGCTGTTGAACAGCGCGGCGGGAAGCCTCGTCTCTCTGACCTGCGCGATTCCGGTTCCATCGAGCAGGATGCCGACGTGGTGATGTTCATCCATCGCGAGGATAAGAGCAACAAGGAAAGTGATCGTCCCGGCGTCGCAGAGATACTCATCGAGAAGCACCGCAATGGTCCGACCGGCTCCGTTGAACTATTCTTCGACGAGAAGCGCACCACGTTCCAGCCTATCGACACTGGTGGTTACGGCGATCTCGCGAGCGAATTCTCTTCTTAAATGGACCACATTGACGAGCTTGCGAGGGCATTTGCTAAATTCCCAGGCATCGGCCCGAGGCAGGGTAAGCGCTTCGTATTCCACCTGCTCGCCTCCCCTGCTTCCGAACGCGATAATCTCGCGAACCTCATCACTGCGCTCGGTGCGAATGTCCGCCAATGTCCTGAGTGCCTTCGTTTCTTTACTGGCTCGGCGCTCGTATGCAATTATTGTTCCGACAGCAAGCGTGATGACACACTCCTCATGCTTGTAGAGAAAGACCAAGACCTCCAAGCTGTTGAGCGCGCGGGCACGTACAAGGGCCGCTACTTCGTGCTCGGCGGTGTGCTCACACTTTCCGGTAAAGGAGCCATTCGAGAGAAAGAACTCTTGAAAGCTGTTGAGAGGCGCGCGCAGAGCGATCTCAAAGAAATTGTATTGGCGCTTTCCGCCACGAGTGAGGGCGAACATACCGCTGACCACGTGCGTCAACTACTTGCACCACTGCGCGATCGTCTGAAGATTTCCGTACTTGGGCGCGGCCTCGCGACAGGCTCGGAACTCGAATACTCCGATGCCGAGACCCTCCGTGCTGCCCTTTCTAACCGCAAAGAAGCATAAGTGGCTTGACAAGAAATCTATTTCAGTATTAGATATTATCATGGTTCACAAAAATCAGGCAGTGAATACGTGCTACGCGCTCCCGCGCATGTGGGCGCTTTTCGTCATTTCCGACGGTCAGCCCAACGCACTTATATCTAGCCGCGATTTTTGTAAGACTTCCTAACTCATAGAAATCATTCTCCTTAGAAAGACCTCGGCTGGATAAAAGGCCGAGGTCTTTTGTTTCAGCAGTTCTTTGACAACTCGCACACCAATCTAAGGAGAATACTGTGAATGCTCATGACGCCGCACGCAACCTGCTGCTGTATCGGTTCTACATCCTGTTCAACGAACCACTCTTCTGGGGAACGATTCTCATCACTTCCCTCCAGAAGCTCGCCCACATGCCGCTCGCCGATATCTACTATATGGAATCGGCGGTACTTGGTCTCTGTCTGATTCTCGACATCCCCTCGGGAGCGCTAGCGGACATGATAGGACGGAAAAAGACCATCATCATTGGACGAGTGTTCCTATTCCTGAGTGTACTGTTCTTCACCACAATGCAGACCCCGCTTGAGGCATGGACGGGAAATATTCTCTGGGCTATCGGCTTTTCGCTGCAGTCAGGAGCTGACACGGCGCTTCTGTATGACACGCTCAAGGAGCATGGCCGACAGCACGAGTTCAAGAAGATAGAGGGTCGAGCAGTCGGCTCACGATTGATCCTTATGGCCTTCTGTGCGCTCGCTACCGGGTTCCTTGCAGATGTCGAGCTCCGACTGCCACTATGGATAGGACTACCGTTCACAGTGATTCCGCTCGTTGCCGCCTGCTTCTTCAAAGAACCGCCGCGCACAGTTGAGTATTCTGTGCATGAGCAGCTACGAGTGCTGAAGCAAGGATGCATCTTCGTAGTGCGTTCGGTGGAAGTGAGATGGATGGTTGGGTTTGCCGCGCTCTTGGCGACTACGTCGAAAGTCTGGTTCTTCACCTATAATCCGTACTTCGAATTAGTAAACTTGCCCCTTAGGTACTACGGCACAATCTTCTTCTGTCTCAATGTGGTCGCATGGCTCTCGAGCCATTTCGCTCACAGTGCTGAGCAGTATCTAGGAGAACGAACATGCATCATTGGCATGATCCTGTGTGTGGGAATTCCGATTCTCCTCATGGGCGCAGTGCCGATATTGCCATTCGCGTATCTAGTGATTATCCAGAACATCGTCCGTGGGTTCATGCGCCCATTCGTAGGCGATTATATGAACCGGCACATCACAAGCGACGTACGGGCGACCGCACTATCGGTACAATCTTCCGTTGGAAATCTGATGGGTATCATAGGCCTCGCACTGTTCGGCCATATCACGGACACATTGGGCCTCTTGAGCTCATTAGTGATGCTCGGCATTCTGTCGATCGGATTGGGCGCCTTGAGCTACGCGTCGTATTCGAGGAAGATTGCGTAGAAGAGAAGTGTGCGAGTTGAAGCGAAGCGTTGGCCTAGGCCAACGCTTCTTTTTTATAAAGCAAAAGGCACCCTTGCGGGCGTCTTTTGCTTTGTAAAATCGATATGAATTTTAGAACGAGTTTAAAAGTTCTTAGATGCGAGGCACGGGATGCTGATTTTCGTAGGCGTACTTTGGGGTACGACGGAGAAAATCAGCGGGGCCCGTAACGACGCAGATGAAACTTTTAGGCCGTTCTACCTGCCTTGGACGAACGTCAGGGCAATACCCTTATTTGATGCACGGCCGGTGCGGCCGATGCGGTGCACGTA
>DIZH01000012.1:25932-40081 GCA_002429325.1 Patescibacteria group bacterium UBA6033
CCGGTGCGGCCGATGCGGTGCACATAGTCCTCATAGGTCGACGGCAAGTCGAAGTTAATGACGTGCGAGACTGCTGGGATGTCGAGGCCGCGGGCTGCCACGTCGGTCGCGACGAGCACGCTCACCTTGCCAGTCTTGAAGGCCTCCAGAGCGCGTATACGAGCTCCGAAGGTCTTATTGCCATGGATGCTCTCAGCGTGGATGTGGAGGCGTGAGAGCGCCTTGGCGATCTTCTCCACACCGAACTTGGTGCGTCCGAAGACGAGCACACGGCTGAACTCACGATTCTTGAGCATCTCTGCAAGTACTTCGAACTTGTCAGCGCCGCGCGGAATGCGCACGACGTCCTGTTCGACGTTACGAGAGGTATCGCGAGTCTTCACCGAAATTATGACTGGACTCTCGAGGAAATCGCCGATGAGCTTCTCCACTTCTTTCCCCATCGTTGCTGAGAAGAACAGTGTGTGACGCTCCTTACGCATCTTCGAGAGAATCTCGCGCATGTCGTCGATGAAGCCCATGTCGAGCATGCGGTCAGCTTCGTCGAGCACGACGGTACCGAAGCCGGTGAGAGTGAGTGCGCGGCGCTCCATCAGGTCCTTCAAGCGTCCTGGGGTGCCGATAACGAATGCTGGCTCATGCTTGAGTTGAGAGATCTGTGGACCGATGTTGGCTCCTCCGACCGCGACCATGCCGCGGAAGCCGAGACCTTTCGCAAATCCTGCGAGTTCCTTCTCGATCTGCACCGCGAGTTCGCGAGTTGGTGCCATGATAAGTACGCGCTCCCCTTTCTGCTTCATCACTTTGTCGATGAGCGGAATGAGGAAAGCTGCGGTCTTGCCAGTACCGGTTTCTGCGAGGCCGACGACATCCTGTCCGAGCAGTGCATGCGGAATAGCCTTGTCCTGAATCGGAGTCGGGAGTTCGTAGCCGCGAGCGATGATGTTCTTCTTGAGGTTCGCATTGATATCGAAATCAGCGAACTTGTGTTCAGGAACGAACACTGGCTCTTCGGTCGTGACGACCGTCTTGTTAGTAAAGCGAGCGATCTCGTTCTCGGTCTCGCCGAAGGTACCGAAACCGCGTCCGCGAGCCGGACCACGTGATGGGCCACGACTGTAGCCGCCGTCGCGACTGCCTGACGAACGGTACGGGGCGCTTGAGCTCCGCTGAGGAGCGCGCGACGATCCGCCAGCTGGCGGACGAGAATAGCCGCCACTAGCTGGCGGGCGAGCACTGTAGCCACCGCTTCGCGGGCTACGTGAGGGTGCCGAAGATCCTGATGAGGACCCTGACGCACCCGATGACTGATGATTCCATCTTCCTATTTGCATGTGTAATTGAGTATAAAGCGCACTAAATAAAACGAACTCAGAGGATTGTTAGAGCTTAGGAAAAAGCTAGGAGATACAAGGCACGGGTAGAGAAATTTCTGCAGGCGTACAAACGTACGACGGAAGAAATTGCTGGGGCCCGTAACGAAGTAGATTGAGCTTTTTACAAGCTCTACGAAATCGAGTCGATTTGTACCTTCAAAACTGGCTGTCGGTGGCCGTTGCGCTTGAAATAGCGGCTCTTCGGCTTGTACTTCACCACTTCCACTTTTGGTGCCTTCCCGGCGAGAACAACAGTGCCCTTGACCTCTGCGCCTTTGATAACAGGCGTACCGATGGTCGTGTCCGAGCCGTTGTCCACGAGGAGCACCTCGCCGAAGACAACTGAGTCGCCTTTTTTCAGATCGCCTGGGAGCTTCTCAATAGAGATAGTGTCGCCTTTGGAGACGACATACTGCTTCCCACCGGTCTTGATTACGGCCACTTCCATAGTCCCTCTAATGTAGCACGTCCTCACATCTTCGGCAAGCTTACGCCATAAAATGATGAAGCGCCGCTGGTATACCAGCGGCGCCCCCAAGACCAGTTATCGTGCTGGTATCACGTTCTGCGGATTGCCCACCTCCCAGCCGATGCGACGCCTCATCGCCGCCCCCGGTCGCCTACCCTGCCTGCGCAGCTGTTTGCGGTATCGGGCGCGCTCCTTGCGGATCTTTTCCGCGAATTCGACCACGATGGGCGGCAATCCATGATCCCAGTCGAGATTAACCGGCTTGCCATCGTCGTGCTCCTCGCGACGACAGCATTTCCAGTACCGTGCCTTGAGGGCCTGGCCGTACGCGATGTCCATGTACGCACTGCACTTGGGGCAGAGCGGACGGTTCATCACTCGTTCCTTCGCGATGGCGGCAGAAAGGAGTAGGTTGTACAGGAAATGTCTCGTCCGGTAGTGCGGGTGCGAGGAGTACCTGATTTTGTCTCCTTGCTTGATGAGCACCCAGCCAGCATCTTGCTCGCGTGCATAGCCCTCAGTGTCGAGATAGGTAGTCCACACCTGGACTTTGAGACCGTTCGCCATAAAGACGAAGCCTGCCTCTCTCCCCTCCCGCATGCGCGGTGCCCGGAGCGCGAGCCGGCGGAAATCGCTCCTGAACTCGCCTCCTGAGAGTTTCCGGAACCCGCGGCGTTTGAGTGCTCGCGAGAACGCGTCGAACGACTCCTGGTCGGGTAGCATTTGTTGCGGCATGAACCATCTCCTTTTCTATGAATGTTCGGGTCAGCCTGTACCCTACTGAATAAATCCGAGTCTGTCAAAAAGTGTGCGGAAAAGCGAAAACCGTTCTCCAGGCGGCCTCGCCTAGAGAACGGTTTCTCGATTGTTGCCACGACTGCTTAGCCGCTGCGGCCACCGCCACCTTGGGTGCCGAAGTCGCTACGGGTTTGGGCCGCAGGCCACGGGACGATCTCGCAGAATTCGCGCGGGAATACGATGGTGCTACCCGGCTGATTTTTCTTCCACGTTCTCAGCCATTCAGTGGTCGCGGGGCTCACTTTCCCGACCGCTACGACCAGGTCGCCAAACAGAACCGTGTATCCCTCGCGAGATTCCTCGACCACGGAGACCTCCTTCACCATGAGTAGGACTTCTTTCACCCATGGTTCCCATGATGCCGGCTCGGGCGGCACGTCGATAAATTTGATCTTCATTTGTCTACCTCCACGAGTTGCTGCCAAAGGATTCTTTGACGGAAGAGCTACTCTGCCAAGTAGATTACACTGGCCCTATTTTGCGTCAATGCAGTCTATAAAAAGCGAACCGTCCGAAGGCGGGATCGCCTTCGGACGGTGGTTAGGTTCTCTTGTGCCAAGCTCCACGACTTGTACGAGATTTTGGAGCCCCTTCCGCTCCATGGCCGTTGTGCTGTGGCACTTGCCCCTGCTGCGACTCATCTACGACGAGTTTACATACCTTCTCCGAAAAGAAGATTGTGCGGTGGGCTTGATTGAATGCCCAACCGTCCCACCAAGCTGCCACATCAGGCTTCCTCTGTCGTATGACGGAAAGGCCATGAGCGAGCAGTACGTTATAGCCGCGTTCTTTGTCGCGGACTGCTTTTTTCGCGGCTAGATCTTCGCCGATCCAGCCTTGCTTCACCCAGTCGGGCTGCTGTCCGGACGAATTCGCAGTTACGTGTATCTTATCCATCTCTACTCCTTCGAATTGCCACCGAGAAATACGGTGAGGAACAATCTGCTGAGTACCTTACCTCGGCAGGCATCCAAATAAAAGCTCATCGGCGGCCAAATAAAGCGAAACCGTCCCGAAGGCGGAATCGCCTGGGACGGTCAGAGTTGCCGTTTCGTCACTCTGGTCAGATTTCTGATCTGGACATATGTCTGCCAACTGGTAGTGCCGAAAAGTTCCAGCGAGGCCTTATCCTTGATGGCCTCGCGCGCAGCACCTTCACTTGAAGCTGCGACTGTGGTCGTACCCCTTCTGCCGTCTTGACGCATGAAGGAGTTGCAGTACTCCCATTGCCCTTGCCACGTATCCATGATGGTTCCGGGCTCAGGATCGCCGGCTGGATGCCGTCATCGCCGCCACAGGTTTTTTCGGTTGTGCCTCGGCCACTTCGTCGTCCAGGACGAACTCGCCGCAGTCCGATGCGAAGATGAGGATGCAGCCGGTGCGAAGCATGTTGTCGTGCCATGCTTCCCACCAACGAGCGGCCTCGTTCTTCTTGGCCGCATGAAGTGCAGCGATGGCATCCGTAGTCTTCACAGGAAAGCCGCCGAAGCTTCGCGGGTCCGGCTTGCCGCCGGTTACGCTCAGCAGGATGCCGGGCTCCAGCTCTCCCTCCACAAGAGGAAGTTCGAGACCAACCCACTGCTGCCGGATTTTAAGCGGCGCGCCGCCAGGCGGCACCGAAGTAATCTTCACTTTCACGTTTATTCTCCTTATCGATGCGAATTGCCGCCAAGGGACCCCTTGGCGAGAGAACAATTCTGTCGGCACTCTACACCGACAGAATTGAGCGTCAATGCAAGCTAATCTTCTGAGGCAGTTGGCTTCTCGAGAAGTTCTGGCTCTCCGCCATCTGGCGGAGCCGATCTTATTCAGCATCAATCAGCATCAAGTAGAGGCTTTTCCAAAAGCGTTGGTTCTAGCCCGATTTTCGTCTCGGCGATGCGGTAGACATCTTTATCTATCTTGCCGAGTTCTTTGTAGCCCGCGTTCCAGTGGCTGACGCTTGTGCCGAGCGACACACCGAGCTTCTTGTAGAACTCTTCGTAGGCACCGACGTGCTTCCCCAGCTCCCCTACCCGCTTCTGAATATCGACGGCTTTCTGTTCTATCTGGAGCGCTTTCAACCCCTGCATGACCGTCTGAAGATATGCGAGGAACGATGTCGGCGATACGATGATGACTTTATATTTGCTCGCTGCTCTCTGGATGAGATTCTCGTCCTCTCCCCCAGCGCCTATCTGGTTCGTGAGGAGGTCGTAGTAGATGCCTTCGGATGGGATGAACATGAACGCGAAGTCCATCGTGTCTTCTTCGGGGCGGATATATTTCGCGGTCTCGGTGATGCGCAACTTGAGGTCGCTCACAAACGCTTTCTCTGCAACTGCGCGTTCTGGCGTGCCCACCTGCGTGCTGACGAAACGATTGTAGTTATCGAGTGAGAATTTCGAGTCCACCGGCACGAGCTTCTTGTTGATGATGACAACAGCATCCACTATCTCGCCGTTCTTGAACGCGTATTGAATCTTATAGTCCTCGGGTGACATCACATTGCGAAGGACGGTCTCGAGATAATACTCACCGAGAATGCCGCGCTGTTTCGGATTCTTGAGAAGATCTTGGAGCGATTGGAGCTGCTCTGCATAGGTCTGCGTCTGTCGGCCAATCTCTTTCACCGAGGTGAGCTCCGTTGTGATTTCTTTAATCAGCCGTGCGCTCTCGGAAAATTGGCGGTGCGAATTCTCCTGCATAGCGCGCGAGGATTCTGACACTTTTGCATCGAGCGTACGCGCGAGCTCCTGCATCTGCGCCTGCAACATGACCATGCCATTGGTGTCCTCCACCGGTTTCTCCTGACGGCGGAACACAAAATAGAGACCGATACCCTGCACAAGGATGAGGGCGAGCACGATAATCGCGACAGTGAAAATGCTCATGTATCAGAGTATACTATAGCTATATGACTATCCACGAAACCATTAAGCAATCTATCCCTGAGGCGCTCCGCGCCCACGACGAAGTGCGCCTGCGCACCCTCCGCTCGCTCGTCACTATGATGACCAACGAAGTCGTCGCCAAGAAGCGCAAGCCGGATGAATTCCTGACCGACGAGGAAGCGCTTACGGTTGTGAAGCGCGCGGCGAACCAGCGCAAGGACTCCATCGAGCAATTTACAAAAGCGTCCCGCCTCGACCTCGTCGCGCCTGAGAAGGCCGAGCTCTCTATCATCGATGCCTATCTCCCCACCCTCATGAGCCGTGATGAGATTTTTGCGGTCGCAAAATCCAAGATGGTCGAGCTGAACCTCTCTCCAAGCGCTGATGCAGGGAAACTCATCGGGGCATTGATGAAAGACCTCAAAGGCAAAGCCGACGGTATGGATGTGAAGGCCGTTGTAGACAGCCTTGTTTCATAAAACTTGTTTTTCTAACGTTTAGTGGTATGGTTCTGAGCAGTCGTTCTTTATCTACGCATCCGCGTATATGGGGCGACCATAACCGAGGAGTTGAAATGAAGAAACGCAATTTCGCTGGTGTCGCCGTATATCCGGCGTACCTGCCGAGAAATCTCCGGCCGCTCGTGGGCGTCTGGATTGCCGCACCCGTCTCGAATGAGCAGCGTGAGCGGCTCATGGAGCTCAATGTGTCATGCGCACCAGGGCACATCGGTGTCGCTTCGCACGCCGACGGGACCGTCGTATCGTTTGCCGGCACGCTGCCGACGACGTTCACTCCGCGCAAGATGGCCATCAAGCTCTCCGATGCCGTGGCGGAAGTGACAGGTCTCCACAGTGTACTGCGGCAACTGCGCAACTACGGGCAAGTGAGCCGCGCGCTCGCACCGGCACAGTAGCCACGGCCGGCACCTCAACAGGCACCCTTTCGGGGGTGCCGTTTTTTATCAGAGAATAGCTTGACAAAAGCACAGAAAGAACATACTATATTTCTCGGACAAGATCGTCCGGAACGGAGGTTCAGATGGCACGACCGGATTACCAACAAAAGTTGCTGGGGATCATCCTCGAGAGGCTCGGGGACAAGGACACGGACGTTGAAATCGAGTACGCCGTGAAGCAGGTCATGCATACCCACAGAGAGAGCTGGTACGGCGTGAACTACAGCTACCTGTTTCGAGCTCTTCGCCCAGCGGCAAAGAAGACAATCCAACGTCGCAAAGAAGCCGCCGCGAGAGTGAAAGCCAGCGAACAGCGCCCGCGGCTGACACTCACGGGGTGAGATACCACAGCGACTTGAAGGGGGACCCAGTGTCCCCCTTTGCTTTTTAATACTGACAATTAAAAAAAAGAAACCGCCCGCGAAGCGAGCGGCTACGCGAGCAGTTACGGATCATGCCCTTTCGGCGATGTGCTTCTCAACCATTGCACGAACGTCGTTGATGAGCTGTCTCACGTCTGAGTCGGTGTCGAGATAGCAGGCGACTGATTTCAGGTGACGAGTGTCATCAAGCCAACAACATTCTTGATAGATTGAGATTGGTCGCGCGTAGTCTCGCCGTAGCCAAACCACCACTTGCACAATCCCTTCGTCATCTCGGCCGAGTTGCAGACTGTGATCGATAATTCTGATCTTAAACCAGTTATCGAGACTTTCCCGCTCCACGATACGGCTCTCGAAGACAACGTCGATCCCGGGCCTTGCCGCAAGAGCGGCAAGTTCGTTACGGATGTGGTTGGCGTACTTCGTGCGGCGCGAGACTCGTTTCACCTGAGTGTGACGTTGTTCCTGTTGCCACTCGAGATCATTGCCACAATAGTGCATAGATATCTCCAAAGAACACGGCTTACCGGCCGCCGGACATGAGAGTTGTGCTCATGTTCACGGGTGCATATTGTAATTTGTTTCCAATTGTGTCAATAGCAGCGCGTAAATGGTCGCTGACACCATTTCTATCCTTCTTCCCACTTCCCTCTTTCTTTGTTATAAAACAGATACGGCTAAACCGTCCTGCTCCGCAGGACGGTCGCCCGAACAAATCATAGATTTGTTCTAGGGCCCCATCGTCTAACGGCTAGGACAGACCTCTCAGCGGACAAAGAGGGGCTGAAACGCGAGAACACGCAGCGTTTCAGAGCCGGAGCGCGACGGCGCGAGGCGGGTGAGACGTGCTGGGAACACGTCGCAAGACCTTGTGAGATATCTTTCCGAAGTATCCACAAGGTGTACTGCTCCTGTAAGGAGAGCGCAAAATCTCAGCAGAGATTTATGCGTGACCGATTCAAAATCGAACCCGCTTGTGCTACAACATATTGATTGGCCCCATCGTCTAACGGCTAGGACAGATCCCTCTCACGGATCAAATCGGGGTTCGATTCCCCGTGGGGTCACAAAAATAAAGAAAACGATGCGAAGCATCGTGTGATTATATTTTTGTAGACCCCACGGGGAATCGAAGACCTTGCGAGCATATTTTGCGAGTTCCTGAAGCAAAATATCCGCAAGGTGTACTGAAGCTGTAAGGATCGATAAGCGTAATCGCGGTCCCCGGGAATCGAAAGACGGAGCAAGTCGAGCTAGCAAGCGAGACAGCGAGTCGGGGTAGCGAAAATTCGTGAGTGACGACGAACGAATTATTTGTGACCGATTCTCCTCGGACAATAGTTATCGCTCAAGCCGAATATGAACAAATTGCCGAAGTAGGTTTGCGAGCACCATGTTCATTTTCCGAACGAGAGCGTATGTTTCGGTTTGAAGAGCGCGATATGCGACAACGTCCTTTATGAAGTCTTTCTTATATTCTTTGTTTGCTGTCTTTAACATGTACTGCTGAATGGCTGCGTCAGCGTAGTAGAAGCGTGTATCTTGTATGGTTCCCCCGTCAGAATAATACGCATGGTCTGCGCCAAAGCGAGTTTTGTCAGAAAAGAAGTCGTGATAGGAGCGAACTAGTTCTTTTTCGGACTGGTCGTAATGAAAAGCGATGTTATTTCTTATAAGCATCAGCTTATTCCCGAGGCCGTTGCGGTTCGTAGTGCGCTCAAACGCAGCGTCGAGAAGGTCGTGCCAATCTTCCCGTGCAGGTTTCGGCACTTTCAGAAGAACAAGCTGAAATTGCGGTGTGTGAAAAAGCTCCTCATGTGCCTTGAGGAATATAAAGAACTCGTTTACTACCCCGGCAATGATCTTGAAGTGCTGAGAGGTCATACCGTTGTACTCGCCTAAGTAGGCTGAGATAATCTCTTCTTTTGGAGGATTGTTAAACTTGTTAAAATATTTGATGAGGTAAATCAGCCCCTTTATATCGTTGTATATAACAGCAAGCACAAGAAAGAATGCACCGAGGTCGTCCTTGTCCGACTCAACCAACCTCAAGGGAGCCACTTTTTTGATTGCTGCCATAAAATCCTCTTCTGCCATGTCCGTATGATACTCCTACTGGCTGAGAGTGCGCTTCACTACTTGACTTTTGAAACAAAATGAACTACTTTCGGAGTATTGGTGCGCAGCGGCCACCAATCGTTACTAGCGAAAGCTGTGACGGCCGTAGGAAACTCGGCAACCTGCTAAGAAGTTAGCTTGCTTTTAAATACAAGCAAACCCTTGGCGCCGCTAGGCGTCTTTATTATTTATTTATCTACTATCATGTCTACGTTAATTAAAATTCCGACAGAATCTTTTAAAAAAATAGAGATTCCCGACGGTAACGTGCCTGGAAAAATGTATGTCGCAGTCGTTAGCATTAAAGACCTACCGAGAGAGCTGGACGAATGGAGGGGTGTGAATCCTCGTGAAGTCAACTTGAATTCGGGTGTCTCAAAACAAATTAGAGACACTCTTGATCAAAAACCTGAGGAGTTCATTCTGCGCAATCGCGGTATCACCCTGATAGTCAAGCACTCTGAATATCTCAATGGGCCAAAAACTCTAAATCTTGAGCTTGATGATAAGGAGCGCGACGGAGTGCTCGACGGCGGGCATACCCTGCTCAATATCTGGAAATATCTCGATGAGGAGGAGGATCCGAGCAATGCCTACGTAAGGCTTGAGATTCTTGAGGGAATCGAAGATTTGGACGAAACCGTAAGAATAGTTGATGCTCGCAACCGATCAACAGAAGTAAAGATTGCGGCGTTTGAAAACCTTCTCGGTCACTTCGATTCATTAAAAAAGATTCTCTCAAAGGAGCCTTATGCGGACAAAATCGCATATAAGGAAAACGAGCTCTCCGAGGACGGGACAAAAAAAGAGGTTCCAATTGAGGATATCCTCTCCTATGTCCTCTGCTTCGATACCGAAGACTTTGATCACAATAACCATCCGGTCAAAGCTTATTCAGGTAAGGCATCCGTTGTTAAGCACTTCAGAGATAACGTCGAGAAGATGCAGAAGTATTTGGGTCTAACGCCCGAAATTCTAATGCTTCGCGATCTTATATACGAGGATCTACCTAAAATATGGAACGAGGAAGGCAACGATGGGGCTGGGGGTAAGGCGGGGAAAATTCGCGGGATCAAAGTTGTTAATGAACCTAAGATTCTACCGTTCTCTGGTCACCCCACTAAGCACGTACTGTCTATGGGCTTTGTCTATCCCGCTCTTGCAGCGTTTAGAGCCCTTGTGAACGTTGAGGGAGATAGGGCTACTTGGAAAGATGATCCGATCAGAGTGTATGGCATGATTCGTAATGAGCTAACCAAGAAAGTTGTTGGGTCGGCTCTGCGAACCAAAAATCCCAATGAGACGGGAAAAAATGTTGATCTCTGGGGAATCTGCTATTCGATGGTGGAGAGAGAGGTTCTGACTCGCAAGATCTAATCATTAGCCCTCGCTAGAGACAAACCCCGTACAATGCGGGGTTTGTTTTCGAGTGATCCTAATTTTTTACTTGGGAATCGGGAGACCCAGTTTTTGGAGTGGAAGATACCCGAAGTAATACTGACAACCGACCGAGTTTATGTAGGTCAAGACGTCTTTATATTCTGGGCGATTGAACCAGTCGCTAAGAATGTAGATATATTCAACCTCGTAATTAAGCGGCGCGAAAAGTCGCTGATATTGTTTCTTTTTGAAGTCGCAGGTCTGAAGCTTCTCATCCACTGATCCAGCGACCTTTTGAAATTTGATCTCAAGAATGAACATCGTATTATTTACAATGACATACAGTGCCTCGTCGGGAAGTAATTTCTTTGAAAATATTTCTGAGTGGTGCACCCCTTGGCTTTCTAGAAACTTATAAAGACTGTTCTTTCGATAACTTCGGGCTACTTCTTTTTCGTTATATGAAATGATGTGTCCCTCTACAGAATATCCTGGAGTCTTTGAAAGAAGATCGAGAATGTCTTTTTCTCTCTCAAAATTTAGACCCGTCAACGTATTGCCGCCGCCCTTACCACCTGTAATCATATAGCTAAATCTTTAAATCGTTTGATTGATAAATCGAGATAACCCTTTTCCATATCAATTCCGATGAACTTCCTCCCGTGCATGGCGGCGGCGAGACCAGTCGTTGAGCTACCAGTGAACGGATCAAGCACGACATCACCCTTTTTCGTACTTGAGAGCACGATGCGTTTGAGTAAATCAAGCGGTTTCTGTGTCGGATGCTTTCCATATTTCTTTTCTGCGGGGCGAGGTGTGCCCATTGACCACACCGATCGCATTTGCAGATTCGGTTTCTTCAACTGGTCTTCTGGCCATTCCCCTTCTTTCATCAGTTCGTAGTTGAAAGTGTGTTTTGCTTTCTTATCTTTTCGCGCCCAAATGATCGTCTCGTGGCTCGCAGTGAAGAAACGGCAACTTAGATTAGGTGAAGCGTTTGGCTTGAACCAAGAAATATCATTGAGAATGTGATAGCCGAGTGATTGGAGCGCATGACCGCACTGATAGATGGAGTGGTAGGTGCCGCTCACCCAAAGCGTACCCTCTGGCTTTAGAACTCGTTTGCAAGCTTCGAGCCAGCGATAATGAAAAGCATAATCGTCTTCAAATCCTTTGCTCACATCCCAAATTCCTTTATTGACGCTGACCATACGCCCAGCATGAACGCTAAAGCCTCCGTTTGAAAGATTGTACGGCGGATCTGCAAAGATCATATCGATTGAATTTTCGGGCAATTGAGCAAGTACATTCAAAGAATCCCCGTGGTACAAAACAAAATTGTCCTTCAAGAAATAAGGTCGTTGAGCGACTATGGCGAGTATCTTTCTTTCGGCGACGGTCATAACTCTATTGTATCACCATCGAAAAGAGTCTAGTTTTATTCGAGCTATGGGTCAGGGACCGTGAGTGCATTTCTCGAACCCTCACCCCCCACCTCCCCAAAAGCGATATCCCACAAGGCTTTGCTATACTGTGCCCAGTATTATGAAGATATTCCTCATCACCGACATTCATCACGGAGAGAACTCAAATTATCCAAATCTAGGCGGATTAGAGTACGTAAATGTTTTCGGCGAGCAGTTTGAAAAACTGATACCCACACTTAAAGGAGAGATGGAGGAATGCGACCTTGTCGTCAATCTCGGTGACTTTATCCATGATGAAAGCCCTGAAAAAGATATTGAAATATACAAAGAGGCCATGTCTCTACTTTCTAGCAAGACTCTCACCAAGCACGTACCGGGAAATCATGACGTGAAAAACCTTTCTAGAGAGACATTTGCATCCCTAGTTGGCGAGAAGAACAGCTACTATTCATTTGACTCGGGGGACTATCATCACGTCGTTCTCGACGCAAACGCGACCGAGCCGCGGGGTCCTATATATGTGAGCGAGGAACAACTAGTGTGGCTTAAAGAGGATCTGGAGAAAACGCAGCTTAAGGTTATTATCTACTGCCATCACCCCCTGGACAACCAGAACATGGACGATAACTACTACTTTAAGGAACGGCCTGAGCGCGCATCTGTAAATAATAAGTCTTTTGTTAGAGGTGTATTGAGGAAATCAGGGAAGGTATTGGCCGTTTTCACCGGGCACACGCATTTTTATTCGAAACAAGAGATTGATGGGATTACGTATTTCACTATTCCATCATTCACAGAAAATGACGGGAACCATGCCCCTACAGCAGAGTACGGCATTGCGACAGTTGAAGGAGACAAGGTGACCCTAGAAATAAAGAAGGTGGATATTGTCTAGTACTCCTCACTTCCCCCTTCCGTAATACTTCTTCAACAGCGCCACATGCTCCGCGTACGTATTCGTGCAGAGAATGTCCCCTTTCTGGTCATTAAAATAGAAGAGGCACGGCGTATCAATCGGATTCAGCGCTGCCAAGACCGCGGCGACAGACGGATTCGCAATCGGCGTCGGTGGCAGACCGGGATTGAGATAGGTGTTATACGGAGACTTCCGGCGCGCATCCGCAGGCACGACCTTGGGCCACCAGCTCACTGCTGCCTTGGTATTCGCTCGCGCATACTGCAGGGTCGAATCTATTTGCAAATTCATTCCTAAAAAAAGTCTGTTCCAGATGACGCCTGACACCAGCCGCATGTCATTCGTGCCTATCGTCTCGCGCTGAATGAGCGAGGCGATAATGATGGCGTCTTGGAGAGGAACTATAGCGGCCGTGGTCGTCCCATAGTGAGAGAGCACATCGTCTATAAAACGCTGATTCACGAGAGCTTGCGCCTCGGCAGGCTTCATACCGGTCTGCACGAGATACACACCAGGAGAGAACGAACCTTCTATAAGAGGAAGTGATGATGTCGCCGAGGCCGTCATGAATTGCTTCTCCTGTTTGTCGCTCCAGGAAAGCGCTTTTCCGAACACAGCCGCTACCTGCTCTTTCCTCATTCCTGGCGCAATAGTAACCACCCTTCCCTCCACCGAAGCGATGCCCTGGTACCACGGAGCATCTGAAATCGCTGATGCCATCCATCCGAATATATCCCCGAGCACACTGCCCACATCCCCGACTGCTGCCGCGAGCGGCGAACTAGGGCTTGCGAGATAGGCATTTACCACCGAGTTTTCTGTAATAACTCTGTTGCGAGGATCGACGGTCACCGGGAATTGCTCATCCATGCTACGAGCAGTGAGAGACTGCTCCCATGAAGTAGTGACCGTAAAAATATACGGGAAAGAAAGTATAAAAACGGCTGCGACTATCGTCAGATAGAGAGCACTTCTTAAAATGAAAGAGGAGCGCAGGTCTGTTTGTTTCTTTTCAGTCTTCATTCTTTGGTTCGCCACTTCCGCTCTTGGCGGACGAGGCGCGAGGCATCAGCCGGGTCGGCGAGCAATGTTTTGACGATATGCTCAGTGCGAATAGACTGTGAGCCTTTTACCAGGATAACATCGCCCGGACGAATAGTACTCACGAGCGCATCTCCCGCGGCTCGGGCATTGTCGTAGAGCAGGACCTCGGCAGCCCCCTCTGCAAGAGCGAATGCACGGGAGCGGATGCCGACGGCCACCACAATGTCGGCAGAACTTCGCGCGAGCGCACCGATACGCTGATGCTCAGTGACCGAATAGCGGCCGAGCTCGAGCATGTCGCCGAGGACGGCAATACGGCGCGTCGCATGCGGGAAGTCCTTCAAGGTATGGAGCGCAAACTCAACAGCGATAGGCGACGCATTATAGGAGTCATCGATAATGAGCGA
>DIZH01000012.1:40302-47288 GCA_002429325.1 Patescibacteria group bacterium UBA6033
CGAGCGCAGCATCGGCTCCGATATCGAATGCAATCGCGACTGCGAGCGCCGCCGCGCCTGGGAATACCTGTGCGCCTCCCACCGAGCCTTTGACCGTAATAGTCTTGTGCTCCCCTTGGAGCGATACATCCGCATGCATACCCTCGACCTGGCCAAGAGCCATAGCATAACCGACCTTGCTGACGTGCACCGTGGCCTTCGCATCGAGCCCATAGGAAATGATGCGCGCTGGCGTGCGCAGAGCATTCTCGCGAGCGTACGCATCGTCTGCAGATATGATGAGCGGTGCGGCGGCATGGAGCGCATAGGCAGGAGAGAATTCCTCTTCGCGCACGGCTTCAGGCGATGAGTATGCTTCGACGTGCACGGGAATCTCAGGAAGTGGCGTCACGACCACCACATCAGGCGTCACGATGCGCAGGATGCGAGCAAGGTCTCCAGGACGGTCTGCACCGACCTCGAGCACAAGCATCTTCGGATATATATTCGGGAGCACGAGGAGCGCTGTCGCCCGCTTAATGAGCGAGAACCATGCCATAGGATTGTCCCAAGGATTGTCCACGCCGAGGATAGTGAACGGCACGCCGAATTCACTATTGAAACTCTTCTCGCTTTTGCGTACAGAAAATCGCGTAGAGAGAACTGCGGCGACCGCATCCTTGGTCGACGTCTTCCCTACCGAGCCCGTCACCATCACGATATGCGGCCGATAGCGCCGGACGACAAACCGCGCAAGCAGCGAGAGCAGGACGGTAATGAGGAATTTAAAGAGGTTTTTCATAGGGAGGTGGTTGAAGCAGTGCCTGACTGCGCAGATAGGCCGCGGTCAGGCGGGACTTGGTAATAATCAATGAGGAAGTGGACGAGGTCAAGGAAGGTCGAGTCGAGGGTCTCAGACGCGAATTCAACATTCTGAGGGTCGTTCGTGTAGAGCAGAATGATGAAGCGCGGGCTATACGACGGGAAGAATCCCACGAAAGAATGGAAATACCGATTGTCATAGTAGCCGCCATGCCCATCGGTGAGCTGCGCCGTACCGGTCTTCGCAGCGACGGACATCGTCGGAATGATGGCTTTGCCATTCTCGAGCTTCTGATCGACGAGCGCCGTCATCATCTGTGTCGTCTCGCGCGCAGCAATTGCCGAGAACACCGGAACCTTCTGACTCCAATCGAGCGAGCGCTCAATGCCTGAGTCGAGCCGTATCGCACTCACCAGATGCGGCTGCACCATCACGCCGCCGTTCGCGATGGCTCCGAGCGCGCGTATCATCTGTATCGGCGTCACGGCAATACCCTGACCGAACGACATATTGTCGAAGTTCACCTGCTGCGTCGTGGACAGGTTACTGAGGAGCGCATGGCCTTCATACGGTAGATCGATGCCCGTCTTCTGCCCGAAAAGCGTCGTGAAGTACCCGCGGAATTTCTCCTGCCCCAGCTGTGTCGCGACCCACGATGCGCCGACATTCAGCGACTGCAGGATAATCTGCTGCATAGGGATAACACCGCGTGCTTTATGATCCCAATTGCAGATTTTTCGCGTACTGACGGTGATACAACCAGTATCGTTATACGTCGTCTCAGGCGTAATGACGCCTGCATCGAGCCCAGACGTCATAGTGAGCGGTTTCATGATGGAACCGAATTCATGTACCGATTCGACGAACGGATTCCCCAAGACTTTCGGATTGACGCTCTGCAAGTCATTGCCGTCATACGTCGGGTAGCTTCCGAAAGCGATGATAGCGCCTGTGGACGGGTCCATGATGATGCCGCCAGATTCTTTGCTTGAGTAGCGCTTATTCACCTCGGCGAGATCATGATCGAGCCTCGTCTGCACTTCTGGCTCGATGGTCGTGACGATATCGCCCTCCCGCGCATCTTTGGCATTCACCAGCAGATTCCCCACGTTTGAAAACAGCTCCGCGAAGAAATTCTTATAGAGAGAATCACCTGAGCGGGATAGCGTCCCATCGTACTGTGCTTCAAGCCCAGTTTGGCCGATGAGTGAGTCGCCTGAACCGTACGACACAATACCAATCGATTGCGATGCGAGCGTACCGCCCGGATAATAGCGCCATCGCTCGCGCAGCACCTGCACTCCAGGAATATCGAGTGCAGCAAGCGCCTGACCCTGAGCGTCTGGTACATGGTGGGCAACTTCCACATACACCTGGCTTTTCTTCGCGGCAGAGGCAATGAAAGAATCGTGCGTTACTGTGCTCGATGCAACTGCCGCTATCGCGGTATAGGCGGCCTCTGGGTCTTGAAGCGTCTGCGGATTGATAGCTACCAGGAAGCCAGTCGCGAGTGTTGCTGCAGAGATGTTCGTCCCGTTTTTATCAGTGAAATAGATGTTTCCGCGATCGAAGAGACCGCTGCTGCCCGATGCAAATTGCCGGTCAGCTTTCTCTGCATAGTCTGCACCGTGCACGATTTGTATGAAATAGAGTCTAACGAGCACGATACATGCAGCGAGCACAATGCCGGCGAGTACAAGGCGTATGCGGAAACGGAACTGCGCTCGCATAGCCTAGCGTAATGCAGTCATGCTCGCAGCAGGCACGAATATCTGTGCGACAGGAGCAGCATATCCGATAGTGCGGTAATCGACGGATTCGATCTGCGCTACGCCCGACAGATACTGCGATTCAAGCACGGCAAGTGAAGCTTCGTCGCTCTTCACGGACTGAGTGAACTCAATAGTAAGTGCGGCATAGCTCATCACCATGGCGATCATGCCGATGTAGACAACCGCCAAGACAACCACCGTACCAGCAGCAAGCGATACAGGAGAGAACGGAATATGGAAACGGAATTTATGCATACAAATAAAGAGGTTCTATGCTACTCATCGGCTGGACCTCCGAAGCTGCGCTGCGCTCGAACACCCGCAGCTTCGCGCTTCGCGCTCGGCGGTTCGCGAGTATCTCGGCGTGTGTCGGAGCAATCGGTTTCTTGGGCGTCATCGAGCCCATGCCTGCTTCTGCAGCGTCCCGGAGGATATTCTTCACTACACGATCCTCGATGCTGTGGAAAGAGATGACGGCGAGACGGCCGCCCGGAGCGAGCGCGGCAAGCGCTGCCGCGAGTCCTTCCTTTAAGCTGCCTATCTCGTCGTTCGCGGCGATGCGAAGCGCTTGGAATGTCTTCGTCGCCGGATGGGTCTTGCGATCGTGATACCAGTGCGGCGTACCGGCCTTAATCGCCTCCACAAGCGCGTCAGTGGTGAGAATGCGCTCTTTACCGCGGGCCGCGACGATGGCGCGCGCAATGCCGCGCGAAAAATGCTCTTCGCCGTATGCAAATATAAGATCGGCAAGATCTTCTTCAGTCGAGCTGTTGATGATATCGGCTGCGGTCTCGCCGCCTTCGCCATAGGTCATGAGCAGCGGCTCATCGCTCTGGAATGAAAAACCACGAGGAGAAGCTATCTGATAGCCACTCCAGCCGAGGTCAAACAGCATCTTGTCGACCTGGCCGATGCCGAGCCGCTCAAGGATGCGACCGAGGTTCCGGAAATTATCATTTATCAAATGTGCAACGGGACGCTCCGGTCGCCGGTCAAGCGCATAGGCCGCGCGACCGCGCTCAACCGCTGCCGGATCAGCATCAATACCGATGATAACGCCGCCCTCTCCGAGGGCGGCGAGCAATGACGAGAAATGGCCTGCCCCGCCGAGTGTGGCATCCACCACAGTATCGCTCGGCTCTATCGCGAGAGCTTCAAGCACTTCCTGCATCAAGACGCTGTCATGTCGTGCTTCCATAATAATCAATCCAAAGGACTCATATACTGCGCTCTGGCTCCCGCCTCGCTCACTCGCCGTACCGAAATGTACGCCTCTATCGCTCCGCTTCCCGCTCCTTGTCTCTGAGTCCTTTTGAGTTGATTCTTCATACCGGACAATTAGTTTCCAAGAGCTTCGGCAAACGCATCGGCATCGCGCTCGATAGACGCTGTGTACTTCTTCCACGCCTCTTCATCCCACATCTCAATGCGGCTCGCGACGCCCGCGATGACCGTCTTTGCATTCAAACCGGCGAAACTTTTCAAATGGTCGGGGATGAGAATACGCCCAGCAGAGTCGACCTCTGCCTCCATTGCGCCTGCGAGGAACAAACGCGCGAGCCCGCGGGCTGCGGCAGTTCCTCCGGCATGCATTGCACGACTCTCGGCCTCTTTCGCCCACGCTTTCTTGGGATAGACGTAAAGACAATGATCAAGGCCGCGCGTTATGACAACAGCGCGGCCAAGCTCTTTCCGGAATTTCGCCGGAAGGGAGATACGATTCTTCGGATCGAGAGTGTGCAGGTATTCTCCGATAAACATAAAAATAAGTGAGCGAAATTGTTGCGAAACAGGCCACCATTCCCATTTCACACTTCATCCCACCTATGTAGCATTATATGCCACTATCCCCCACATCTCCTAAGAGGGTTATCCCCACCCCAAAAAGACGGGTAAAACGGTAATTTGACAGATATTTGATGCGGTTTATTATCAATCTATTCTTCGTACAAGGAGGTGAGATGAAGAAAACGGTCTTGTTCTTTCACAAATTTGCTCTGTTCCTGCAGTGGTTGGGCCTGCGGTGCTCACAATGCGGGAGCTGGGAAAATACTATCTCCCACTCGAAACGCTTCGAGTGGGGCTCGGATGCAGGCGGGATACTGAAACTTGACCCGTACTACCTGAAGATAGAAACGGTCACCTGCGATGCCTGCAAACACGAGATGTCCTCGCATTGCGTGGGCATCGAAGACATCAACTGACCCCACACCACAATCGCCCACAGGTCGCCCGACCCACGTTGGGCGATTCTGTTTTTACTGCAAAGCTTCCTCGAGACGAGTCAGGACGAAGTCCCGTGGAAGACCAGCGAGGAACCACCCTGCTTTCGGTCCTGAATCGCGGTTGAGGAAAATACGATAGATGACCTGGAAAAGCTCTTTGGGAGCGATCGGCACGCTCGTTTTCATTTCATGAAGCTTCGCATGAAGCTCTTCGCCTGTGTGCTCTCGGCTCTTAAGGAACTCGGCGAGCACTGCAAGGGCATTTTTCTGAGTATCCGTGAGCTCGACTGCCGGCAAAACATCTTGGAGCTCGTATTTAAATTCTTCAGGCGCATACGCGGAGAGCCAGAACTTTGCGTAGCGCGCGCGCTCATCAAGTTTCTGTTTTTCATCGGAAGTAAGAGCACTTCCTTTTACGCGTGCGGCTTCCTCAGCAAGCAAGAGATGCGCCATCTGCACGATGAACGCTACTTCGCGAAAACGCATTTCCCATGGTGCTGACAACGCAGCCCGCTCTTTTGGAAGCGCACAGAGCGCATACAATCGGGTACGATCGTCTGCCGCACCAGCTCGCACTTCTTCGGCAAGCTCGTCATACCAGTCATACAGGCGTGGCACTGACTCCCCTTGTGGATCAACATCTATCTGTTCGCGAATATCCTTGCCGATAAGGACCAAACGGAACAGCTCCGACGGGAAAAGATCTCCCATATCTTTTGCGCTGCTGCCACGACCTTTCGATGACGACATTTTCTTGCCACCGACCAGAAAGAATTCATAGGGAATGTCATAGGGCGGTTCTGTGTCAAAGACTTCTCGGCAGATATGATTTGCTACATCACGGGAACCACCCTTCGTAGAGTGGTCTTTCCCGCCACCCTCAATATCTACTCCCTGTACAACCCACTTCGCCGCCCATTCTACTTTCCAGAAGAGTTTCGCTGCGCCCTTCCACGGAGCAACTCGCCCTGAGTGTCCGCAACTCTTTGCTTCATCTGGGTTCCTGTCGCATGAGTAGCCGATAGTTTCGCCGTCGTAGTCATAGGCGCGCGTGGTCATGATCTTCCCGCAGTTCTCACACACCACCGAAACCGGGAGCCACGACACATCTTTCTCAGAACCCGAAACTTCTTTCAGGATGCGCCGTACATCGCTTGCACGCTCCAAAGCCGTCTTCATGCATGCATCCATCTTCCCAGACTGATACATCTCAGTCGCGCGATAATAGTTTGGAGTAAAGCCTGCTTTCTTGTGAACGCTTACAAACTCATCGCCGAAATATTCTGCGTAATTCTTAAATCCCGCTTCGGGACTTGGGACCATATAGAGCGGCTTTCCCAAGTATTCGCGAAATTTTTCGGTATCGAGGTATCCCGGTATGGAATCGAACGGGTCGAAGTCATTGAGCTCGTAACGGTATTCATTTGGAATATCGTATTCTGAAAGAAGTTCTGAAATAAGACCATGGACGGCAACACCGCGCATGCTTCCCACATGCACGCGGCCAGACAGTGTCTTCTCGTCTCGTATTAGAAATGTCTTCCCGTCACGCGGTTTACGCGTGCTCCGTATATCGCTAGCTATCTTATCGGCCCATAACATAGTGAAATCCTAGCACAAAAGCGAACCAGCACCTCCTTAGGATACCTTCTCGATGGTGTAGGTCTGCTTGCCCGAAGGAGTCTCAAACGTGAAGACATCGCTCTTCTTCTTGCCCATAAGTGCTGAACCGAGCGGTGAGACGTGTGAGAGCTTCTTCACGCGCATGTCGGCTTCTTCGCTGCCGACTATCGTGTATTCATGCGCCTCGACGCTCCCATCTCTTCGGATAGTGACTTTCGAACCGAAGCTTATCTCGCTCTTGCGCTTGCCGTCGGGAACAATCTTCGTGTACTTCACCAATTCCTCGAGTTTCTTGATGCGCTCTTCTGTGGCAGCCTGCAAATCGCGGGCTTCCTGATATTCAGCATTTTCCGAGAGGTCACCAAGCGAGCGAGCGTACTCGAGATTCTTTGCAATTTCTGTGCGACGGACGGTCTTCAAATTCTCGAGCTCCTTAATCATTTCATCGAACTTCTCTTGCGAGACGACAGCTTCTTGGGTATCGGTCATAGTGGATGCATTGTACGTGTCCAGCACTAAGATGCAAGTTTTTGTATAAAAAAGAGTCGAGCCGCCACACTGCGG
>DIZH01000012.1:47337-107227 GCA_002429325.1 Patescibacteria group bacterium UBA6033
CCGCCACACTGCGGTGGCGGCTCGAGAAGCGCGGTGCTATTCACACCGCGAAGCCGATTCGGAGTTCGACCTCGCGGCCGAGACATTCTCCCACTGGGAGCAGGGCCGGGTCTTCGACGAGATCGTCGTCCGGCGACTTGCAAGACCAGTAGCGAGTGATATCGAACTGGAAGCGATACGGACCGTAATCGATCATCACGCGCTCGTTCAGTTCGCCGCTCACGGCTCCGGGGATACTGCGAGCCACATGGTTGATGGCCTTGTGGAAGTTGGTTTGGAAACTTTCCTGGCCGCACAGCTTGCTCGCATCGACGAGCATGTGGCAGAGATACCCCGCGTGCTCGAACGAATACTCGGTCGGGTGATGCTGGCCGTTGTACACGGCTTCCTCGAACACCACGCTTTGCATTTCAGATACCAGTGCAGCATCGAAGAATGCCTTGTTGCAACGGGACAACACCACTAGATTCGGGCTCTTGCCCACTTCAATTGCGACCATGTCTCGCTCCTTCTTGATTGATTGCCTAAGGATCTACTAGCTCCCCATCTCTCCAGATGAGGAGTTGCGCTGTAACTTAGCGCGAATTTGACAGCTTGTCAAAGCGTTGCACTCGAAGTAGCAACGCCTGTGCCACCCACATACGGAGAACTCTCGGCATAGAGCGAATCGAAGAGTTGCTGCATTACGTTCACTGCCTGCTCGCCTTGGCCCTGCGGCCCGCGTTCAAGCACGACTGAGAACGCATACTGCGGATGATCGTACGGGAAGAAGCCGACGACCCATGAATTGTCGTATTGATTCTTTGTTCCCGTCTGCGCAGTGCCGGTCTTCGCAGCCACGCTCAAGTACGGCATATTGATAGCCTGTGCGAGCGCGCTCGTGACACCCTGCCGCATACCCTCTCGCACGACCTGAAGTGCCGCTGGGTCAACTGCTACAGCGACTGAGCTCGGTGCCTGCCCTGCTATCAACGTCGGAGTGAAGAGCGTGCCGCCATTGGCAACGGCTGCTATCGCTCGGACCATTTGTATTGGCGTCACTTGCACCGAATACTGACCGATGGCAGTGAAGTACGTATCGCCGAGGTACCACGGCTCTTTGAAGACCGCCTGTTTCCATGTCGGTGTCGGAATCATTCCTGCGGATTCTTCGGGCAAGTCTATAGCCGTGGTGCTGCCCAAACCGAACTGCCGATACCAATAGTCGAGGCGATCAATGCCAAGCCCTTTCTGACTTTTGAAACCGCCGCCGACCTCATAGAAAAACACGTCGGACGACCACGCGATAGCTTTCCGCACATCAACGGTCCCGAGCGCCTTCCATCCTTTGTAAATAAATGTCTTACCCGGGTGATACGGGTCAGGCAGTGAGAGGAATCCAGGATCATCGACTGTCGTAGTCGGTGTGATGATGCCGTCAGTGAGTGCGCCCGAGGCGACAATCGGCTTCACGATGGACCCCGGCGCATACACTCCCTGCACGGCATGGTCGAGAAATGGATGACCGGGATTACTGTTATAGGCATTAATCGTGCTAGCTGGACCACCACTCGACATGACGTTTGCATCATAGGAAGGGTACGACACGAGCGCACGCACGGCACCAGTGCGGACATCCATAATCACACCTGCTCCTGCGATGAAACCATGATCAGTGGCAGTACTTGAGATAGCGGTCGCGAATAGTTTCTGTAAGTTCGCATCGATAGACAACTGGAGTGTTCCCCCATCTTTTGCAGGAACGACGATGCCCTCGGAACGAACACGCCCCACAGCGTCAGTCTCGGTCAGTCGCTGCCCATTTTGCCCCGTCAATATCGAATTGTATTTCGCTTCAAGAGCAGACACTCCCTTTTCCTCCGTCTCGTAATACACGCCACTCGCATCTTTTTTCGGATAGGAGACATAGCCTATGACTTGGCTTAATGAAGGAATGAGATAGTCGCGCTCAATCGTCCCATCAGAGCTTTCCTTATTCTCTGCCAGAACCACGCCATGTATATCAGTGATAATGCCGCGTGCTGCAAAGAGAGGCACGATATCCAGGCTGTTGTGCGCGCTTTGCGCCACATAGTCTGCTCCATGTGTAATTTGAATATTCCACGATCGAATGAAAAGAATGAGGAAGAGTCCTCCAAGCCCTGCCGCGAGCAGTACGAAAGATGAACGCGGCAGAGGCTTCTCAAGACGCCCTTCAAGACGCCCCTGATTGAAATCGGGAGCGTTCGAAGCATCGAGGAATATCTCATCGGGAGCGATTTCCGGGTCGTGATATTTCCTCCTATTCCACCAGCGGGCCATCCCTAGATACTACCTGCCTTCAGTCGACTACGCACGAAAAATGCGATGACGGTCACACACGCTCCCGTTAGTGTGGCGGCTGGCAGGAATGTCCCGTGCGGCACATAGTAAAGAGTGTCAGCAAATATACCGACCGAGAGCGGGATGAGCGGTTCAAATGACGATGCAAGGAGCGCAAGGAGCGCAGTAAGCGGCCATGGGAAGAGTATTGTGGAAAGGAACGTGAGCACGATGATACTCTGTCGCATCATGGCAGTGTCGAGGTAGCGAACGAGACTCCGGTAATGCCGGTCGCGCGTACGACGACCGCGGCTATGGAGAATGGATTGACCGCAGAAACAATGCGCAAGGTCACCGCCGGCGACAATGGATCACTATCGACGCGTACAACGCCCCCGACGGGCAGCTGGCCAGGACCTGGCATGAATACTGTATCCCCTACTGCAATGTTTGCCGCACGCGGGACCGAAGCATTCAGTGCCCCAGCGCCAGCACCTGTAAGCATGAGGGGGAGATTCGCATGTCCGACCCATCCATGTGTCACAACGCCCGGCGTAGAAAAAAGAGTTGCTTGCGAGAAGTCAGCGAGCACTGACGATATGACCCCGACAGGTACATTCCCAGGGCCGAAAACCTCCATACCAAGAGTGATGCCGCTCTTCGAACCTTCGCTAAGCACCAGCGTGTCATAGGGGCTCGTCGGCGGTCGAGCGGCAACGTCCGCGAGTATGCCGGGAGCATGCGCTCCGCCGCCTCCAAAAAGTGCATTCTGTGTATCGACTTTCTGCTGCAGTGCTGCATTCTCACTCGCAAGCGTAGCGTTTTCATTCGTTAGCTTTTCATTTTGAGCCGCAAGTGTTGCAGCATTACTGAAGTGCGCAAAAAATGCTTGGCTTTCTGCAGTCAACGCATCTGCTATATGGAACACCGGCGTGAGTGCCTGCCAGAATAGGTTCGGAACAACAAGGCGAATACCGAGCAGCGCCATTGAAAATAGAAGTGCTCCCGCTCCCCACGAGATGCTCCGGGCCGTTATGAGCGCATTACGCCTCGCTAAGTATGTCTTCTTCATCTACAAAAAAATCTGCGTACGGCTCCGGGTTCTCCGTGACAATGCCCGCACCGCGTACAACTGCCGTAAGAGGATCAGGTGCCACACGCACTGGCACGCCCAGCATCTTCGCAAGTATTTCGGGAAGTCCCCGGAGGAGCGCGCCGCCGCCGAATACTGTGACGCCGTGTTCAAGCACATCAGAAAGAAGTTCGGCAGGAGTATTTTCTATTACCTCTTTCATCGCGTCCATGAGTGGATCAAGCGAAGGAGTGATGGCTTCGCGCACATGATTGTCGGTCAATATAATCTCCCGAGGCAGCCCCGTCGCAAAATCGCGGCCGCGCACGCTCCGCGAAAGCGTCTCCGCAAGCGGCGTCACCGAACCGATGAGTATCTTCACATCCTCGGCCGTACGCTCGCCGATGCCGAGCTTAAATTCACTGCGCACATAGTCGATAATATTTTCATTGAAACGATCACCCGCGACATGCGAGCTTTTCGATGCGACGACTCCGTTCAGCGCAATGACAGCTATATCGGTCGTGCCGCCGCCGATATCGAGAACCATCGTCCCCACCGCATCAAAGACCGGGAGTTTCGCGCCGATAGCGCCAGCGACCGGCTCTTCAAGAATGATGGCTTCGCGCGCACCGGCGTTCTTGGCCGCATCGCGAACGGCACGGCTCTGCACATTGGTCACGCCCGTCGGCACGCCAATGACTACGCGCGGACCGAAGAGGCGCGCGCGGCCGTTCTGCGCTTTGTTGATGAGATAATTCAAGAGTTCTTCCGTCACTTCGAAATCCGAAATAACGCCGTGTTCCAAGGGGCGCACGACGCGCACATGCGACGGCGTCTTGCCAAGCATCGTCTTCGCTTCCTTCCCCACCGCGACGACTTGATGTGTCTTGTCGTTCACCGCAACGACTGACGGCTCGTTTATCACGACGCCCTTCCCGCGCACATACACAAGCGTGTTCGCTGTTCCAAGGTCAATCGCAATGTCGTTGCTGAAGAGGAGATTTCTGCTAAATCGTGCCATATGCTACATCGCGAGGATCTCTGCTCGTGATTTTTTCTCCACGACGCCCGTTGCGCGATTCACCACTTCAAAGCTGCCAGTGGCTACGGAATCTTTGCCAACGACAATGCGATATGGCATGCCCAAGAGGTCGCTGTCGGCGAATTTCTCTCCCGCGCGCGCATTGCGATCATCGTAGAGCACGTCGACGCCCTTCTTTTTCAAATCGTCATACAACGCATCTGCGAGTTTCGAAATTTCGTCGCCTTCATGACCAAGCGATACGAGATGATACTTGAACGGTGCTACTTCCATAGGCCATACGAGACCTTTCTCGTCGGCGAGTGTCTCGACAATGATACCCATGAGCCGCGTCGGACCAATACCATAACAGCCCATGATGACCGGCTTCTTGGCTCCTGTCTCGTCGGTATACGTGAGCCCAAGCGGTTCAGAGAAACGAGTGCCGAGATTAAATGTATTTCCCGCTTCGATAGCCTTTTTCTCAACAAGCTTCTCTTTGTCCAAACCAAGCTTTGAAAGAGTCTCGCCGGAGTAGACTTCAGCGTTAACCGCAAGCCTTTTCTCTTCATCCACATAAATAGTGTCCTCTCCCGCATCAGATATGGTCTGGAATTCCTCAGAGAACTCGCTGAAGATGCCGCCAGAAGCGAAGGTCACATAGGTCTTATCTCCCACGCCAGCACGTGCGAATACTCTCAAATACGCCTCTCGAGCTTTCGCATAAAAAGCATCGTGCTGCGCATCATCCTTTGAGAAGGAATAGAGATCCTTCATCAAGAACTCTTTTCCGCGCATAATGCCAGACTTCGCGCGCAACTCATTGCGGAACTTATTTTGGAATTGATACGCATACACTGGCAAATCGCGATATGACGAAACATGATCTGTCATAATGCGCGTAAGCGGCTCCTCATGAGTGATACCGAGCCCGGTCTCGCCCCCACTCTTAAATGAGGTCTTGAACCAGTTATCGACTTTTGCATCGTCCCAACGGTCAGTACGGCTCCAGAGTTCTTTATCTTGGAGCGCTGACATCACGAGTTCCTGTCCTCCGATAGCATCCATCTCTTCGCGAATGATCTGGATAATTCTGTTGAGTGTGCGCAACCCGAGCGGAAGATAGGAGTACACTCCCGCCATTTCTTTATGGATATAGCCTGCGCGTACCAAAAGCTGGGCGTTTTTCGCAACCTCGTCGGCGGGCGCCTCGCGCCGAGTCTTCGTGAAGAGCTGTGACTGTCTCATGTGGGCAGTATATGCCCCCTCTGCCCCAAGCGCAAAAGCAAAGCGCCGCTGGGCGGCGCTTTGTCATATCCGGTCGTTTACGGAATTGGGCGCTCGGCATTGTCCTTCTCCATAGCTCTGACGAGCAACCTGAGGACACGAAGAGTTCGGTAACTACGACCTCCGCTCACACAGAATTCCACGGAGGCTTCGCGGTCATTGGGCGAGCCAGTGTCCATGTCTCCGATAAGTAGGCCATCCTGACTGATTGAGACAATGACATCGCCGCAACGCTGTGTCGTGACCCTCAGACCGCGGGTCGGATGCATATCCCCCACACGCTGTACCGTTCTCGTTTCATTCATCTCTGTTCCTTTCGATTTGATTGAAAACATCGAACCTTTCTACAGTTCTGGTCGCACTCTACGCCCAATCTGTATTTTGTAAATTAGCCGACGATTCTAAATATGTCGTGTGCCGTCACGACGACCATCAGTAATATGAGGAAGACGAAGCCGACGGCATTAATAACCTGAGCAATGCGCGGCTTGATGGGGCGGCGGGTGATGCTTTCGATAATGACGAAGAGTAGTCGGCCACCGTCGAGCGCCGGGACCGGGATGAGATTAATGAGCGCTAGATTTATAGAAATAACTGCCATGATAGAAAGCAATGTTCCGAAGCCCTGCGCCGAGGCGCTCCCGACCGCGCCAGCGATGCCAATAGGTCCTGAGACTTGAGAAAGATTCGCTGAGAACGTAAAGATGCCGTAGAAGAAATGCACAAGACCTTCAGCAGTTAAGACAGTCGTCATCCAGGTAAGGCGTGCACCCTCGATGAGCGCCGCGCCGAATGAGAGCGGCACGACGCCGATAGTGGCTACTTGGACTCCGAGCGCGAAGCGCGAGGGATCCGACGGCACGACGCCCGCTTCAGGCTTTGCCGTAAGAGTTTCTAGTTTTCCATCATGCTTCACCCCAAGCGTCAGTGCTTCTCCACCGCTGGCATTCACAAATGCCGAGAAACTCTCAGCATCGGCTGCGTGCCACTCGCCTTTTGTATCGGTGACGCTCATGATTGAATCGCCGGGTAGAATGCCCGCGCGCGCTGCCGGCGTGCCTGCTAGTACGTCAGCGACAGCGAGCTCGACATTCTTGGCTCCAGCGATCTCGGTGTCCGTAAGCGCGCGCGGCGTGCCCGTGACGAGCGCACCAGTGATAAGCACATACGCGAAAAAGAGGTTCATCGCCACACCTGCGATAAGCACGATGGCCTGGAGGATGCGTGGACGAGAAGAGAACGCGCGTGGATTATGCTCTCCTCCATCCTCGCCAAATATCTTTACGAAACCGCCGAACGGCAGCCAATTGAGGGTATATACAGTCTCCCCTTTTTTCGCGATGGTGAGCGCTCGCGGCGGATACCCGAGTCCGAATTCATCCACGCGCATACCCGAAAGCTTCGCCGCAACGAAATGTCCAAACTCGTGCACCACAATAAGTGCAACGATGACCGCAATAAAAATAAGTATGCTCATTACACTTATTGCGAGATCTCCAATTCTTTCTTCTCCAGCATCACAACAAGCGCTTCATTGCCCGCATCGATGAATTTCTGAACTTCGGCCTTGAGGCGCGCGACATCATCTTTCCCCATGCCCCCTTCTTTCTCAGCTGCATCGAGCGCCTTGAGCGCATCAGTGCGGTGAGAACGCAGCGTCACTTTCGCCTGTTCAGTCCTATCGCCCGCAATCTTGCTGAGCTGCGTCCGACGCTCACTCGTGAGCTCGGGGAAGGACACTCGTATACCCTGATCGTCAGACCCGACGCCGACACCAAGGTCAGCTTCGACGAGACTCTTCTCGATTGGCTTCAAGAGCTCTTTATCCCAAGGAACGATTCGGATTGTGCGCGCATCCTCGACTGAAATGGCCGCTACATCCCGCAGCGGCGTGCGCGTGCCATATGCCTCAGCCTTAATCCCATCGAGTAAGGTCGGAGTTGCGCGGCCAGTGCGCACGCCGGAGAGCTCGCGAGCGAGCCATTCTTCAGTTTCTTTTATCTTAGTTTTTAGTGGTGAAAAGTCGTATGCCATAAAAAGAAGTATAGATGGAAAAGTATAAAGTATAAAGGGGATACCTCACGACAAACCTTTCGGTAGAACGAGCGACACGTGTTCCAAGATCATACGCACGGGCGCACTGCGGTCATAGAGGTGGCCACGCAATGTCGCGATGTCCGATAGAGTAACCGCATTCCCTTCAAGACCATGACGAAGAAGCGCGGCTTCTACCCCATTTATGAGTGCAATGGCTTCCTCGCGATGCTCGCGACGCTCTTCTTCGTCCTTTCCACTCGCAAGTTTCTTGATAAGTGCGATTCGCTTCTCCTTGCTCGCGTGCAAAAATTCTTCAACAATCCCCGGCATAGGGGGTTTCGTAAACCCCCTATGGGGTGCAAGTATCTGGACGCGGGAACGGAGCGTCGGCAGAAGTCCGCCAAGCGTTGGCAGAACGAGGAAAAGATAGGTGCCCTCCGGCGGCTCTTCAAACACTTTGAGTAAGGCATTCTGCGCTTCGTGATAGGCGCGACTCGCTGCAATAATGACTACTTTATGTTCGCCAGCAAACGGAGCACCGGCGACAGTCTCTGCTACCTTGCGCGCATCTGCTACGGAAAAGAGACCGTAGCGCAGTACAGCGATGTCAGGATTGTGCTCAAGTGCCATGCCGAGTTCCTTCTTCGTCCATGCTTGTGCGGCCTCAATCCCCTCTTCTGCTTCTGCCTCAATGACAAATGCGTGCTGCGATTGTTTATCCATGATGAAATACTACCTGACCGAGCAGGAAGGAAGAAGTATTAGCAGCAAACGAGATGGTAAATGCCTGTCGAGCGGATAGGTTAAAAGCGAACATATAGAAAACGGCTTCAGTCATGAACGCGAATATCTCCCCGACAGCTACTGCAGTACTGAGCGAATGATAAAAGAATACAGGGAATACATACCATACCCATGGAATAGTAAGCGTAGAAGCAAATATGCCGCCAAGTACGAGTTTCCCAAGTGAAATATCCGTACGCGGAGTGTGGAAAAATCGCCGAGAAAGAATGACGAGAACAGGTACTTCAACTAAGAGTGTAAACAGCCAATTAAGGATGAACTGATGAAGATAGCCAAGCATGAGCTAGCATGAACTGCCGAAAAGACCTTTTACAAAGCACCAGAACCCCATCCACCAAGCGCGCGGCACAGAACTAGTCGCATCAACTGTCGTAGTCGCCAAAGTCGATGTCCCCGCGGAAGCTTCGAATGCAACAACTCCAGGAATCTGCGGTGCGGGAAATGCGTACTTCTTTACGCTTCCGTCATCAAGCGTATCAGCCTCTTTGGATTTATACACGACGATATATTTCCCTTTATAGACGCCAAGTGGACTATAAAAAAGATGTACCTCTCTCCTCGGGTCTGTAATAGCAGTCTGCGGAAATGGATTTATTGATGTTGAGTTTACCATCACAAATAGATCGTCAATTGTCGTTGTGGCACCAAGACTCGCCGCACCACCAGCCGCCTGAAGAGCCGATAGACCTAGAAACTCATCGTCTTTCGGTACGACGAAATCCATAAGCCCCTCATTCACTTTTGGAGAGGAAATCAGTGAGTGTGTCGAATATGTTTCGCCGGAGTAATTACTGATTTCAGTAGTTGTCCCAACTATGGACAAGGGGTCTGTTGAGCCTGTAGCTTCTGGTAATGCTTTCTTTAGGAAGGCAGAAAAGGACCAGTTGCTTTTGTAGGGATCAACTTCGAGATCAAGACTAGTGGAGGTTGCAAGCGAAAAATTGCCGGTCTCCGAAACAGCATTGGTGTCAATGCGGTACACATACGCTATAGATTGCACCAATGAGAGATTATCGAGAGTAAATGATTCAGAGTAGTAGCCACATGTGGCAGGAACGTCATACGAATAGCTGCACGGCGGCGCTTCAAATAGCGCGGAGTCTGCATGAACTATGCGAGCGCCATTCACAACTGAAAAGAAAATCACCAGTACTGCGGCCGTTGACGAGAGGATGGCTTTGTAGTTTTTCATGTGCTCAATTTTAGCACGCGATAGCTACCTATTGCTTCGCGAGGATACTCTTTTCGTACGTATGTAAATGCTTGAGTGCGATGCCGGTGCCGCGTGCGACACAGAAATACGGATCGGTCGCGAGCTTGGCGACGACGCCCGTGCGGCGGTACACGAGCTCAGGCATTTGCCGGAGTTGCGACGAACCGCCCGTGAGAATGATGCCATTATCAATAATGTCAGCGGCGAGCTCCGGCGGCGTGTCCTGCAGCACTTTGCGTATCGCTTGCGTCATCTCGCGCAGTTCACGCGCCATGGCCTGCACGATATCGTTTGTAGAGATATCGACTGTCCGCGGTAGCCCCGAGACAAGGTCGCTTCCCTTCACTGCCATCGTAAGCTCTTCGCTCATCGGGACCGCAGCGCCGATACGTATCTTCACTTCTTCGGCCGTCTTGTCGCCTATGGCAAGATTGTAGTGCTTCTTCACGTGGTCGATGACCGCGCGATCGAGCCGATTGCCCGCACACTTCACCGACGTCGAAGCCACGATGCCGCCGAGCGATATCACCGCAACGTCGATAGTCCCGCCGCCGATGTCCGCGACCATGCGCCCCATCGGTTCATGGATGGGAATGCCGGCACCGATAGCCGCGAGAATTGGTTCCTTCACGACGTACGCATTCTTCGCACCGGCCTTTATCGTCGCTTCGATGACCGCGCGCTTTTCCGTGGACGATACACCTGCGGGAACTGACACGAGTACTGTCGGCTTGAACGGATTCCATCCGAGCGCTTTGCGCATGAAGTACCGGAGCATCGCTTCGGTCACGCGATAGTCTGCGATGACGCCGTCCTTCATAGGGCGATACGCGATGATGTCGTCCGGCGTGCGGCCCACCATTTTCTTCGCTTCAATCCCGATAGCAAGTATCTTGTTTTTCCCCATTTTCCCGCGCTCTTTGCTCACCGCGACCACAGAAGGTTCGTTGATAATAACGCCTTTATTCGGCACAAAAACGAGCACATTCGTCGTTCCCAAATCGATACCCAGCTTTGGAGAAAAGAAAGACATTACCACTAATGGTACACTACCTCTGATGCAAGGAGAAATGAATTTCATTATTGAGGGCGGGAAGCAGCTGAGAGGCACGGTCGAGACGAGCCGATCGAAGAACGGCGCAGTAGCGCTCCTCGCGGCTTCCCTCCTCAACCGCGGCACAACGACGCTTCTGCACGTACCGAAAATCGAAGAAGTGAAGCGTCTCATTGAAGTACTCTCTTCTCTGGGAGTGTCGGTCGAATGGCAGGGGTCAAACGTAGTTATAACGCCGCCCGAGAAAATATCGCTCGACACTATCGACCGCGTTGCTGCGATGAAGACGCGAAGCATTCTGATGTTCATCGGCCCACTCGTTCATCTTTTCAAATCATTTGAACTACCGCAGTCAGGCGGCTGCACACTCGGCCTCCGCTCCGCGCGTCCACACCTGATGGCGCTCGAGAAATTCGGCGTCGCGATAGAAGCTCGCTCGGAGAGCTATCACGTTACACATACGGCGCTCGCACCGGCCGAAGTGATTTTGTATGAATCGAGCGATACCGCAACTATTAATGCACTCCTCGCCGCGGCACGCATCCCTGGCACATCAACTATCAAATACGCGTCAGCGAACTACCAAGTGCAAGAAGTGTGCGGATTTCTGAAAGCGCTCGGCGTTGGCATTGAAGGCATCGGTACCACAACACTCACTGTGCAGGGCGTTGCAGAGATTAATAAAGATGTGTCGTATACCGTCGCCGAGGACCCGACCGATGCAATGTTCTTCATCGCAGCCGCTATCGTGACTGGCTCTGCCGTCACGATAGCGGCTGCGCCTATCGAATTTCTCGAAGTTGAGCTGCTCATCCTTGAGAAAATGGGTCTACAATTCTCACTCGAGAACCGCCGGGTCTCAGAAAACGGCATTACTAAACTCGTCGATATTTCCATCAAACCTTCGGAACTCATCGCATTTCCTGAGAAAATACATGCGCGCCCCTACCCAGGACTCAATATCGACAACCTCCCTTTCTTTGCGGTCATTGCGACTCAGGCAAAAGGCACGACGCTTATTCACGATTGGGTGTACGAGAAGCGCGCTATTTATTACACTGAGCTTGACCGTCTCGGCGCGATTACCGCGCTTCACGACCCGCACCGCATTTCGATTGAGGGTCCGACGAGGCTCAAGGCGGCAGAAGTCATCTGCCCTCCTGCGCTCCGACCTGCGACCATCGTGCTTGTGGGCATGCTCGGCGCAAAAGGCCACTCGACACTGCGCAATGTGTACAGTATCAACCGCGGCTACGAAGATATCGTGAATCGCCTTCAAAAACTCGGCGCATCTATCGAAGCGAGCTAGAGCTACTTTGACTTCACCCCGGACTTGAACTAGATTCCATTTATCTATGTCGTTTGAGGCATAGGTTTTGAGGGCATTGCCCAGAAAGCGAGAATATCGTGGAAAATGAATTGCGCAAAAGTAAAGATGGTCCTTTGTTCCTTGGACTTATGCCGAAAATCAGTGTTGATCCGCGGATCCTGTGTCCCTGCGAGTTCACGAGGGAGTTCCAGCCCCCGCCCCCACCGACTATTCGCTTCTATGAGATTGCCGCAATAGCAGGCGCAAGAGCTGCGACTGCGATGTGGAACTATCGGCAGTACATCGAAGTCATCAAGATTGGATTCACACTCGGCATTTCTTCGCCGGACGAGCTCTACATAACAGCTGAAGCCGTCATGGTGATTCCGATCAGCGGCGAAAAAGTGACGATCAAAGCTGATCAGTGGATCGACAGCACCCGTCAAGTGCAAGGGATGGGGCTGCTCGCAAGTGAGGTGGAGTATGAGCGGGTTTGCGACAATCTAGCGGGATTGCTGACACAAAAGTCGAAGTGGGTGGTGCAAGATCGCGCGACTGATCTCAGCCGATCTGTGGATAGGATCCAGCGTTTCCAACAAGCGTTTGGTATCGCCATCTAGGCCGAGCACAAACATGTCGGGCACCTGAAAAGGTGTCCGACTCTGTTTTATACGGATGGGGTACAATGCGTGAATGAAGTCCATAGGCGAATATCTCCCTGAATTCGAGAAGAAAGTGGCCGCGGCGCCAAAAGGGAGAAAGCGGCTCACCGAGCGCGGCGAGATGATGCGTTTCTTCCTGCGCCATTTGAATCATGCCCGAGCGAATGACGGGCTTGCTCCTATGACCATGGCTCACCTCGGCACGATACTGGAGAAAATACCGACCGCTGATCTCTATTATTTAAAAAGCGTCTGTAGCCAAGCGAAAAATTTCAGTAAAACGTTCTGGTGGGAGCTTGACCCAGAGAAGCATCCACCGCACTGAGTTACTTAGCGGCGAAACCCCAAAGTAAGAGGGTCTTAAATCGCTTTGCTGGCAAGCGGCCATCGGGGTATACTAGGCAACATGAAAGAAATCGTGCAAGACGGCGCACCGGTGTTGCGCGATATAGCCAAGCCCGTCCCTGAAGAGCTTTTCGGGACGCCTGAACTCGCGCGCATCATAGAAGATATGAAAGAGGCTCTCGACCCTGAGATAGAAGGAGTCGCGCTCGCTGCGCCACAGATTGATGTGCCCTACCGTATCTTTATCGTGCGGAAAGACCGTACGATAACGCCGCCGCCGCTTGAAGAAGGAGTGACTCCTCCATTGCCGACGCCTCAGCATGACGTGTATATCAATCCTGAAATTGTGAAGACCTCTCGAAAGCGCTCGAAGGTCGACGAGGGATGCCTCTCGGTCCGCGGTATATATGGCACTGCTACGCGCCATGAGCGCGTGACTATCCGCGCTCGTGCGCTTGATGGCACGAAATTTGAGCGCGGCGGCGGCGGCCTCACGGCGCAAATTTTCGAGCATGAGATCGATCATTTGAATGGCATTCTCTTCATCGACCACGCGGAACACCTGGTAGAAATTCCTCATGAGCCAGCAGAATAAATTTGCATACTTCGGTACGCCAACCGTGTCTCGCGATACACTCGCGTATCTTATTGAACATGGGTTTGTGCCTTCTGTCGTCGTGACATCGCCGGACGCACCGCGCGGTCGCGGACTGGTGCTCTCGCCTTCTGAGACAAAAACATTGGCGCTCGAACACAATCTGCCGGTCATAACGCCAGAGAAACTTGATGAGGCGGCACTCATAGAAATCAAAAGCTATGCATGTGACTACGCGCTGGTGGTTGCCTACGGCAAAATATTCCCCGAATCGCTTATTGATTCCTTCCCGCACGGCGTCATCAATGTGCACTACTCCCTTCTGCCGAAATATCGAGGTGCAACACCACTTGAGACTGCACTCCTCAATGGAGAGAAAGAAACTGGAGTCACGCTGCAGAAAATGGTGCGCGAGCTCGATGCCGGCGATATCATCGCGCAAGAATCGACCAAGATAGCCGAAACGGAAACGGCGCGCGAACTGCGCCCACGGCTCATCGATATGGGCGCTGCTCTGCTCGTGTCCGCACTACCAAACTATCTTTCAGGAGACTTGGCGCCGACGGCACAAGACGCCACGCAGGCGACGCGCGCATACAAAATAAAAAAAGAGGACGGACTGCTCGACCTCTCTGCCCCAGCTTCAGAGAATTGGCAGAAATACCGCGCTTACGCCGACTCCATCGGTACGTATTTCTTTGCTAACGAGAAACGGATTAAAATAACCGCAGCATCTTTTTCGAACGGGAAATTCACTATCGAGCGCATCATTCCTGAAGGAAAACGCGAGATGGCATACAGCGATTTTATAAAAAATCGAGCACAGGTTTAGAGCGTATTCAAAAATACTTAGATGCGAGGCACGGGATGCTGATTTTCGGAGACGTACTTAAAGTACGGCAGAGAAAATCAGCGGGACCCGTAACAACGCAGATGAGGTTTTTGGATATGCTCTAGCGATCGAGGCGTAGCATCTGCTTAATCATTGCTCCACCCCGCTTTACCAGTCGACTGGCGCGGCCGCGCGAATGGCGTATCTCGGCTTCGAGTTCGCTACGCACCTTGTCGGCGGCGCTCTCAGGATTCGGTTTGACGGCATCAGCGTAATAGACCTTATCATCAATAATAAGCCGGGCCACGAGCCGGCATGGTTCTGATGAGCGCCCTTCAGGTGGTGCCTCCTCTATTTCTATTTCAAGAAGCGCCCTATCACTTTCTTTACCAAGGAGGCGGAGCGGGGCGGCGAGTTTCTCTTCAATAATCGCTTCGGTCTGCGGACTGAGTTCGTACTTCGTCGCCTTGATAGTGATATTCATGAAGAGATATGTTAGGTACTAATACTTAGCATCTTAACGCGGGAGTGGTGTCCTGTCAGGATGCGCACCTTGCTCACTGGCTGTCCGACTCGAAGAGCTACCAATTCCCGTACACGGTTGTTCGCGTGGTTCCCTGTCGCGGGTTCCCGTACAGTGATGACGAGCGAGTCGCCTTTTTCTTCCACGGTTTCTTTCCGAGCGTCGGGCGTGACGAAGACTTTGAGATACATCCCCCTATGATACGACAAAAACGAAAAACCCGTCCGCTTGTGGCGGACGGGTTTTTCGTTGTCGTTAGATCTTGCTAACGTTGACGGCGTTCGGGCCCTTCGGGCTGTCGCCAATCTCGAACGAGACTTTGTCTCCCTCCTGGAGCTCGTCGAACGAAATGTTCTTGAGCTCGTTGGTGTGGAAGAAAAGGTCCTTAGAACCTTCCTGAGCTCCGTCGACTTTGATGAAGCCGAAGCCCTTCTCGTTCTTCTTGATTACGGTACCATTTTGCATACTGCTAGATAGATAGATTGTTTGTGTGACTAAGGTATCAAATCAGTAGCCGAAGTTCGAAGCTCGATCCCACTTCTCTGGATCCAGCGCTGGTTGATATGCCTAGACTAACATACCAGTTAAAAATAGTCAATAGGCCTAGGAAAGCTCTTTATGCGAACGGAGCCAGTCCATGACCTTGCGGCGATGGATGTCGAGCGACCATACATTGCCGCGGCGCGGGAAAAGGCCGGTATGGATGCTCTTAAATTCCTCGAGGAGCACTGCTGAGGCTTTCGGGAATGCAGCCGGAAGATTCTCGTTGTAGAGCGAGAGAAAATCTATGAGCGAGCGCTTCTTCTCACTACGCGCTTTGTCGAGGTCAGGCGTTCTCATATCGCTATAATACCACAAACTTTCAGAAATGTCAGCTCCCCGAGGCAAAAGGAAACGCCGACCCAAGGGGTCGGCGTTTGCAGGAAAAGAACAGAGGCAATGTCGTAAGACAAATCGGATTTCGTTCTTCTCTGCAAAAGGGCTCTGTGAGAGTGACACCGCCTCACTCGTTATGGACAGTGGTATTCTCGTCAAACTCACAGAATTGGAATTGGTTGCGCGACACTCGTCTTTTCGTCTGGAGAGACAGATGTCGGTTCGTCGGCAACCAAAAGAGATGGTGGGGGACATGCGTCTCCTCGATAGAAATCAATGAACAAATCGTCTCCCCACCTGAAACTGTCTCGACTGACCATGCCGAGCGGGAAAGGTGTACATGCACTGTAACGTCTCTAAAGACAGTTCCAGATTCGTCATCACCCTCTTACAAAACACTTGAATAAACGTCCTGTAAGAGGGTGCCGACCACAGTGAGATAGATTTGAACCATCTCACGTGGTCGGCAGAGAGACAGACATTTCCTCACCCGAAGGCAGAACTTCCATCGTCTCTCGAAAAGGCGGTAATGGAAACAGGCTTAAGCTCGTTAAAGACACTTATCTTGTCGTCTCCATTACCTAAACTAGCAAAGAACACCCGCCAGCTGGCGGAGCAGCGAAACATCTTCATATTCGTCGTGAGACGCACTGGGAGTCGTCTCGCTGCGGAAAGAATTGCGGAAGGAAGACACACGTTCCCTCGAAAAAACTACTTGCGTTTTCGTCTTCTTCCGCAAAAAGGTTCTGTGAGAGTGATACCGCTGCACTCATCGCGATGACTATCGTCTTCTCGTCAAACTCACAGAATTGGATTTGGTTGCGCAACAAATGCGTTTTCGTCTCCTGAGAGACATTGGCTCCTACGTCGGCAACCAAAAGGGGCGGTGGGGAGACATTCTCCTTTTCATGAAGACAGCCATGTACCTCGTCTCCCCACCTGAAACTATCTTGGCTAACCATGCCAAGCGGGAGGACATTTGGCGTTTCGTCATGCGACATGACACCTCTCGTCCTCGCAGGAGACAGTAACACGCAAACATTATTTAGTCAAAAAGAAAAGCCCCGCATATTTCAGCGGGGCCGGTGGACAGGTCATCCAGCGTTCTTTCGAACAAGGGTTTAGTCGTCCACCTAAAAGATCAGGCTGCCTTCTGCACGCCAGCGAGCTCGGCCGCGGTCGTGAGGTACGGGAGTGGCGGCAATTCCTTGCCGGCTTCCGTCGCCTTCCACGCGCTGTAGAGCCACTCGACGAACTTGGTCATCGTGCGCCACGCGACCATGCGGTTGATGTGGGCGGGATTGAATTTCGTCACCCCTTTCACCGCTTCCACCGCGCCGTCGTCATGCACAACTTCCCAGCCGCCCTGGATACGCTTGCACTGCCCTTCCACCAGATTGACCTGGCGGATGACGACGCCCGCAGCATCCTTCACCCAGACTTGCGGCGTCGGGTGCGTCGCGAGAAAGCGCTTCTTCACTTCCTGTGCGACCAGGCCCCACGGCGAGTTCTTGCGGTACACCTGGAACTGGTTGGCAATCAAGTAGAGCGACTGGCGCCCTTCCTGATTCCAGTTGGAGAGTTGGCCTTGCCGGCGGCGGGCGAACATGGAGTTGCCCACCGTCGGCGTTTCGCCCTTCTCGAACTTGCTGCCATCGCGCTTCAGAGTATGCACCCCCAGGAACGCCTTGAGTTGGCTCGCGGACGGGAACCGGTTGATATCGCCAATGGCGACGATCAGCGGCCCTGCCGTGAGTTCGCCCACGCCTTCGATGGGTTCGAAGACCTTCCAGACCGCGAGGCCGTGGAGGAGCTTTTTGAGCTCAGCCTCGATCTGATGCTCTTCTTTCTCGAAAAGCTTCAGCATGGCATCGTTCGCGACGCCCTGTTCAATCGAGACCTTCACGCCGCCCTCGGGGTACGCGTCCTGCACGCAGTACGCCAGTTTCTTCATGCGCTGGCGCACGCGGTGCGCGCATGCCATGCGCGCGTCCATCGCCTCACGGCGACGGCGGACCACATCCTGTAAGAGGATGAGGTCGCGCTCGCGCGCGGTGACGCGATGGAACTGCGGTGCCGCGAGCTCGAAGAGTTTCGGAAGCGCAATGTGGTCGAACGTGACCTCGGTGCGCTTGCCGACATCGTCGACGGCCTTCAGTTTGGAGCGGTCCAGCTTGTGCTCGTCGCACAGACGCTTGAAGAGCGTCGAGCCGATCCAGTACACACCGCCGCCGCCGAGGCTCTCGAGTCGCTTGGAAAGCGCGAACGCGAAGAACGCGCCCGAGCCGCCCATGACCATGAGCACGATGTCGTCCTTGCGGATCCCGTGGTCGGTGTAGTCGATCACGGCCGTCTTTCCACCTTCCTTCGCAGGGGGCAGCGAGACGGCACGCGAGCCGAGGAAACACATCTCGTGATCCTCGTCGGCGAGCGTGAGCTCGCGCGATTTGCCGCCGTCGATGATTTGCACCATCGTCGGTCGCTGCTCGATGACCATGCCATCGCGAACGACTTCTTTGTCGCGATACGAAATCGCGACGATGCGGCCGCCATGAGGCACGATGACCGGGGTTGCTTTCTGTTGTTCCACTGGGAACTCCTTTTCAATTTCGTCCAATGAAGGACATATGGTTGATGAAAAGACCAATGAGGGTGCGAACACGAACCACCTCGTCAAAAGACAGTGACTTTTTCGTTCACACACCCTCTTACAAAACACTTGAATAAACGTCCTGTAAGAGGGTGCCGACGCTCGGAAGCGTCGGCGGAGAGACAATTCGAAGGTCGCCATAGACGGCATGGTTCCTTTCGTCTCTCAAAAAGACGGTAATGGGGACATGGTGAAGTTCGAAGAAATCAACTCTCCAATCGTCTCCATTACCTAAACTAGCAAAGAACAAATTGCAGCGAGACAATTCGGATAACGAATCAGAACCACGGATAGTATCGTCTCGCTGCAAAACGGATTGCGGAAGAAAGACAGAGGTCTGCTCATTCAGTCAAGAACAGCGGTCGGGTCGTCCAACTTCCGCAAAAGGGTTCTGTGAGAATGACAATGGAGTTCTCGTCCAACACAACTTTTGTCGTCAAACTCACAGAATTTAACTTGGTTGCGCGACAAATGTTATGTCGTCTGACAAACATCGTGCGTCTCGTCGGCAACCAAAAGGGGCGGTAGGGAGACATTTTTCTTAACGTTTGAGAGATACACCCCCGCAATCGTCTCCCCACCTAAAACTATCTCGGCTGACCTGGCCGAGCGGGAGGACACATAAAAGATCGTCATGCGACATGACAGCCAACGTCCTCGTTCCGCATAATATCACTCTTTTACAAAATAGCAATACCCTTTCGGACTCTTGCAGACACGCCGTGTCTGCAAGAGTCGGAGTGTTTTGGGTAAAAAGAAACCGCTCGCCTTCCTCCAGGAAGCGAGCGGGTAACAGGTTGAAGAACTGAATTCACTTGTGCACGTCATCGAGAGCGCCGAACAGGCTATTAGACTGCCCTTTGGAAGCAAATACGGCGTCCAACGCTGCGATTTCTATTTGGAATGCTGCGGCCCTGTCGCCCGAATGCACAATGATGGGAATCTTCTTGAAGCGTTCATCAGATCTCAGTCGGCGCAGCACCTCGATGCCGCTCGGCCCGCCGGGCATGCTGTTGTCGGTCACGATAGCGTCGAACTTACCCGGACCATGCTTAAGTATTTTCAGGAGTTCCGTTCCGTTCTGCACAACTGTTACGTCGTGCCCTCGGCCAACCAAACCCATGGTGACGAGTTCCCGTACATCGGGATTGTCGTCTGCAAACAGAATATTCATAGCAATCCTTTCTTTCTAAGAAGTTTGTAACACAGTTATTCAGAGACGACAAGTTCCATAAAAACGACCGCGCCTCGTAGAGGCGCGGTGACGGAAGTGAAGGTCAGGTGGTCTTCTTCTTTTTGACCGGCGGCCCGAAGTGGAAGTCGACCATGGCCGACATCACCTGGGATGGATTCAGTGACCTCGCCCAAGCAGCTTCCCAAACGGGTCTCCACCCCGTATCACGGAAGAACGATGCGTAGGGCGGATCGATGGTGATGTCGATCAGCTCAACCCTGCCGCACGTCTCGTCTCGGAGGAGTTGCACTTTCTCGCGCTCGCGCTCGATCTTCACCATCAAGGCCGGTAGATCGAGCAGTTTCCGCGCAAGCTGCTGTTCCTTCTTTCCGTAGCACGGCTGGACATCGCCTGCGCTCGCGGGCATCGCAGCGGGGATGAAAAACATCACCGCCAGTAGTAACTTAAGCATTGTGGTCTCCTCCGGTGTGAAGCTCAGAAGCGGGATGCTTCTGATGGCTGTCTGGCGGCGATTATCTCACACACCGGGTATCTGTCAATTAGTAAACCGCCATTGGAAGTGAATGGCGGTTTGGGTGTCAATGCAAGGCTTGTGGAATATGCCCGGCATAGGATGCGAGAACTCCTGCAGCAGCAAACGCTTGCTCAGAACTCTGGAGGAAAATGACAATGGTCCTCGTGAGTTCAGCGAAAACGGCAGGCATGAGACCCGCGATAATGATGAGAAAAAGACCGAGACCCAATGCGCGGAAGATTCCCACGGGAATAATCGTGATGGATAAGCTGGTTCAGGTGAACGAATCAGCGAGACAAGTGGCGTGTCTCCTCAGCTTCTGCTCGTACTTCTCAAAGTCCTTCCATCTATTACAACGATACGTGCGCGCCAAAGGTTACGAGAATACCGAGGATGTAAGAGCTTTAGTGTGACATTCCGCAAACCCGGTAATAGACACAAGGGTTCAACGGCACTAGCTACGGTACGAGTGTGAGAGACATTCGCGACTATACTCGCTCGTCATAGATTATTGATGTTTCTACTGATAATCGCGCCATACCTACTGTGAATACACACAACCTAAAATCAAAAGAATCCCAGGACCTGGCGCTACATTACATGAAGACGCTAGTTGAGGTTGCACGCGAGTCATTCCTCATCCTCGACTCCGGCCTTCGCGTTGTGTCAGCGAACCCGACCTTTTATGAGAATTTCAAAGTATCTCCGGAAAAGACGGAAAACATTTTTCTGTATGAACTCGGAAATGGGCAATGGAATATACCAGCTTTAAAAAGCCTGCTTGAAGAAGTCTTGCCCCAGAAAAAAGTGGTTAAGGACTATGAGGTGAAGCATGAATTCCAAAAGATCGGACAGAAAACTATACTGCTGAATGCACGCCAGATAGACATCGGTGCGGCGCATATGATTGTGCTTGCTATGGAGGACATTACCGCTCGAAAAGAACTCGAGGTACAGCTCGCCACCTACACGACGGAGCTGGAGCTGAAAGTCGCAGAACGTACTGCAGAAATTGCTGACAGAATAAAAGACCTGGAATCTCTGAACAAAGCTATGGTCGGCAGAGAACTCAGAATGATAGAGCTAAAGAAAGAGCTGGCGACATACCAAGCGAACTAAGAGACTGCGGTACTAACGCCTATGTCATTTAATACCCCGCGACTGGAGACCGCACAAGAGTCAGCATATAAACGCGACATTGAGGACTCGCAAGCTGCGATATTGAACGTCTTGGAAGATCAGAAACTAGATTCTGAGAAGATACTGAAGAAGAAAGTCATCGACGAAGCTATCCTCGCGAGCATCGGCGACGGCCTGGTCGTCGTCGATAAAGAAGGCAGGATAACCTACGTCAATCAGGCCTTTGAGAAATTAGTCGGTTGGACTTCCGCTGAAGTGCTGGGAAAGCACTTCCTTGAGGCTGTCCCTCGAGAAGATGAAAAAGGCAATGTCGTACCATTTAATGAGCGCATCCTGAGCAAAGTGCTCTCCGGAGAGGTGGTCGTTGCTGACCTCACGAACCCGTTCTATTACATTCGCAAAGACAAGAGCCGATTCCCTACCAGCAGTATCGTTACTTCTATTCTGCTTGATGGCGAAATTATCGGCGTCGTAGAAACATTTCGAGATATCACCAAAGAAAAGGAAATTGATAAAGCAAAGACCGAATTCGTATCGCTCGCCTCTCACCAACTACGAACGCCGCTCTCCACGATAAATTGGTATACGGAAATGCTGCTATCCGGGGATGTCGGAAAGTTTAATGCTGACCAAGAGCGCTATCTGAAAGAGATATATCGAGGAAATAAGCGTATGGTGTCTCTGGTGAACGCTCTTCTTAGTGTCTCCCGTATGGACCTCGGGACATTTGTCCTTGAGCCTGAACCTACCGATATCATTCGGCTGGTACAAACCGTGGTCGATGAGCAGAAGTTCCATATCGATCGGAAGAAGATAGCGCTCTCTACCCACTTCCCTACAGCAATACCAATCATCCAAGCCGACGGCAAGCTTCTCAGCATGGTCGTTCAGAACCTGCTCTCGAATGCGATCAAATATACGCCCGAGAGCGGCACCGTGAGCGTGTCCCTTGCGTTACGTGAGGATACAAAAACCGTCTTATTTACTATTGCTGATTCTGGGTATGGCATACCCCAGAATCAGCAGGACCGAATATTTACGAAACTCTTCCGCGCCGACAATGTACGTGGGAAAGACACTGAGGGTACGGGACTCGGGCTCTATATCGCGAAATCCATAGTCGATAACTCTGGCGGAAGGTTATGGTTCGAATCAAAAGAGAACCATGGTACGACGTTCTACCTTGAACTGCCGCGCGGCACAGTACCAGATGCATTTACTGAATAGTCCTACTTCTATGACAACTAAAAAAATAAAAACCATATTGGTCATCGAGGACGAACGCCCCCTTCTGGCGGTCATTACGATGAAACTTGAGAAGGAGGGTATGCGTGTCATAACGAGTCGTAGCGTCGAGCGAGCCTTCAGTACCGCGCTCGAGGAGAATGCTGCCGGAGGCATCACGATGAGCAGTGTCGAGATGGCACTGGACCACCTGGACGACCTCGAACAGGTCGATGCGGTCTGGCTTGATCATAATCTCCTCGGGAGCGAGGACGGGCTTGATTTCGTCAGAAAATTCAAAGCGAACGGCGGGCGTTGGGCGACTATTCCTATTTTTGTAGTTTCGAATACCGCAGACCCCGAACTCGTAAAGGAGTATGCATTGCTTGGGGTTGAGCACTATTACGTCAAAGCGGAACATACCTTGGAAAGCATCGTGAAGGATATACAAGGAAGTATTACTACCAAGCACCCCGCGGTATGACCACTGACCCGCAGAAAGAAACGGTTCTTATTGTGGAAGACGAGGTCTCCCTACGAGGCGCGCTGCGCGACAAATTCACACGCGAAGGCTTCCAGGTGTATGAAGCAAAGGATGGCGAAGAGGGGTTGGCCGTAGCACGAGCTTCACGCCCGCAGGTCATCCTCCTCGACCTGATGATGCCGAAAATGGACGGTATGACCATGCTCACGCTTTTACGTGCGATGGACGCGTGGGGTCTCCGCGTACCAGTATTCGTACTCACGAACCTCGGTGAGGACGACAAATTAACGATGAAAGGAATCCTCGATGACTCTTTTGCGTACTATCTCGTTAAGTCAAACTGGTCGATTGACCAGATCGTAGTAAAGGTTCGCGAAGCAATTATGCGGCCATAACTGAACTGTTTGGAGCACCGTGTCAGTTGCGACAAAACTCAGAAACAATGGTATACTCCAAATGTGTAATCTATCTCCACGGTGCGAGGGCTGTAATACATCTGTAATAGTATCGAGCCTGGCTCGACTACAATAGAATATGACTCCCAAGCAAAAAGCCGAGCGCCAAGCCGTCTTGACGGGCGCGCACGCTGCCTATGCAAAAGGCCTGAGTTCGCATGCCTTTTTCAAACTCAATAATCGAGCGACGAGCGATGATCTCGTACAAGATACGTTCATGAAGACATGGAAGTATCTTGCCAAGGATGGGAAAATCGATGTGATGAAAGCATTCCTGTACCACATCCTCAACAACCTTATCGTCGACGAGTATCGCAAACGAAAACTAATTTCATTGGATTTATTGCTGACCAAAGGGTATGAGCCGAGCGCTGACTATACTGACCGTCTTATCAATACGCTCGACGGAAAATCGGCTCTTTTCCTTATTCAGCGGCTCCCTCTCTCCTACCAGAAAGTCATGCGCATGCGCTATGTGCAAGACCTCTCCCTTTCTGAGATGTCGGTCATCACTGGCCAATCGAAGAACACCATGGCTGTGCAGCTGCATCGTGGACTCGCCAAACTCAAGGTCTTGTACAACCACGCCTAAGCTAGTGTGTCATGTAGTGAGAAGCGGCTCGTCTTCATCTATGAGCCGAACTAAGGGTTCCTCATTATCCACTTATCGCACCCCTCTATGCTGGAAACACTACTGATTGTTTTGCTCGTACTCTGGCTCCTCGGATTTAGCTTCCATCTTGGAGGAAGTCTCATACACATTCTGCTTGTGATAGCCCTCATCGTGTTCATTGTCCGCATGCTGTCGTAACAGAACACTAGGGAGCGGCGATATGGGAGATACGGCTCACCACTACGTGCTCGCGATCGATGATACCAATCACTTCGACTCGCGCACCGGTCCATGAAGAGAGATCGGTCGGTGGTAATGCATCGAACGTCAGCGCTTTGGATACGGTGTCTCCCTTCTCGTTCTGATAGAACAGGTACGGTACTGGCCCAACATTATTCGGATAGAACACGAGTGTACCGACGTGGTCGAATGTGCCCGTAGCGGCCACCGCAGCAGCTAGTGAAGGTACCTCTATCTCTCCTAGCGTGGATGTAGCCAAGGTCGATGTGCCGACTACGACAACGCGGTGGCTTGTAGAAGCCAGCACGAATATAAACAAAAGGAGTGCCAAAGCTAGTGCGCGCCACATCATATAGTGGGTGACGTCCGGTATGAGAGAAGCATTACCGACTCTTCAATTTATCCATCTCATTTTCTTTCCATGGTAGCGACTACTGTAGACATCGTCTGGAAGCGGATACACGCATTCGCACGTGCACGCCCGATGAAAACTTGGCCTGCTCTGGGAGGTCTTTTGCTCATCGCCCCAGGCATGCTCACAATAGGAGCTTTTGCCTCCCAAAACGCGGCAGTACATGTAAGCGGGCTCAACTTAGATGTGGCATATGCGCCCACAGTTCACTTACGCCAGCCAACCGTACTTTCGCTTTCTACGATGAGCGTTTTCGGAAACAAGGGACATTTTTCTATTCGCGTTGGGCAAAAACTGCTTCAGAATTTTTCTATCTCTCACATAACGCCTGAGCCTCTCGCGTCGTATACCGAGAGAGGAGAGAGTGTCTATAGTTTCTCCGGAGGCGGGAAAGATGCAGTCAGTATCACCCTCATACCAAACACTCTTGGCAGAACCGCGGGAACACTGCAATACGGTCTTGATCCTCCCGTTCCCTTCTCTATAACCACTGCTCCGTAGCCCGCGATGACGTCTCACCAGATATACTTATCCTATGAGAAAAGATTGGATTGAATTTGATAATGCGCTTCACAAGACATTTGAGTTTTCCGACTTCAGAGCGTCGCTAGCATTCGTGAACCGCGTTGGCCGCATTGCGGAGCTGCTTCAGCATCATCCCGACATAACGATTAGCTACGGCACAGTCTCGATTTCAACCACCACCCATGATGCTGAGAATACCGTCACCGCCAAAGACCGCGAGCTAATCGACGCGATTGATGCTATCAACATGTAAGACCTCCCTTGGGCGGTTTTACCTCACTCACTGGAAGTGGTGGTAGTTTGGAGTATAGTCCCTACGGCTTGTCGCATTACGTAACCGGTAATCGGGAATTTCTTCTCAAAAAGAGCTGTGGTCGTAGGAGCATTCAGCGCGCTCAGCTGATACAACCTATCTGGACTTTGTTCGCCGCTCTCATAGTCTCCTCGGGCGGAACGATATCCCGCTTTCTTCACTATCGCGATGATAGCAGGATTGTAGTTGCCGAAAGGATACGCAAACTCATTCACCGATACTCCCAGATGCTGTTCAAGAATGCGCTTACTATCGTTTATTTCACCCCAGAGGGTGCTTGTAGCAACGCGCGTCAGGTAGGGATGCGAAAGAGAGTGGCTCCCTATAGTCATTCCGGCACTCTGCATTATCTGCAGGTCTTCCCATGAGATAAAGCCATGCCGTCCAATAGAGTTAGTGAAGATAAAGAACGTTGCAGGGTACTTATTTTTCACAAGAAGCGGAAACGCGTAGGTAAACTGATCTTTCCACCCATCATCGAAGGAAAGAATGACAGGTTTTTCCGGCAATGCTATATGGCGTTTGAAATAATCCTCAAGGGCAGCAAAAGATATGACGTGATACCCCGCGCGAGCAAGATACATCATTTGTGCATCGAATGTCTCAGGAGTAAGTGCAAGCGCGCGCACCGCTCGGCTATCATCTGGATAGGCCGGACGCACGATATGGTAGACGAGAATCGGTACATTGATTGACATCGTGGAAGAGGCCATGGCCGCCGGCATCTCACCCGAAGTTGTCGCTACTTCTGCATAACGGCTCTGATCCTCTGAAGAGGACGGCACTAGCGGCTGCGTACGAGACTGCTGCTGATTAGCGAGCGTAATAATGCTTACCGCAAGTACTACACAGCACAGAGCGGCCTGGATGAACGGGCGATATCGAGACATGTCGTTGCAGTATACTGGCTTAGGTTCGTCATTCCTAATAACGGTGTATAATTCTTAGGTCTTATTTATTTTAATCACGACATTCATAATGGATACGAATACAACACATGAGCACGGGTGCGAATCATGCCACGGACATGGCATGATAGGCGATATGTGCGGACATCGCCATTGGCGGCATATCATTATCAAGGTGCTCGTCGCGATATTTATCTTCTGGTGCGGTGTCCAGTTCGGCGAACTGAAAGCTTTGATCCATTCATATACCGGCTACGGTATGATGGGCTGGAGTCAGCAAGGAGGCCAGGAGTACTCCCAATTCCCTTCCATGATGTATGGCTACGGATATAACAATGTATATGGGACGCCAACACAGGTTCGGACAATGATGGGGACAACGACTCTTATCAAATAGGAGTCTTGTTTCTAAAACAACCGATGAGCGGCCAATGGCCGCTCATCGGTTGTTTTATTCGAGAATCAACTTTATTTGTTTAGGGCGGCGCGTGTCCCAGGACCCACATAGCCGACGCGCTCAAGACCGTGCGCCGCTTGAAATTTCTTGACTGAGGCGGCCGTCATTGGACCAAAGTAACTACTCATCGGTCCCGAGAAGAAACCAAGTGCAGCCAAACGTTTCTGCAGTTCTAGCACTGCAACACCTCGTGAACCAATACTGAGGCTTTTGGTGAAGAGATATGTTGCAGTTGCGGCAGGGGTATTCGTTGCCGTATTCACAATAGAAGTAACCGTAGCTGGCGTCTGTACTGTAGCTGGAGCAGTCGTGATTGCTATAGTTACAGTACTCGAGGCAGCATTGCCGTAAGCATCCGTCGCGGTGACCGTCAACATATGCGTTCCAAGATCAGCAACAATCGGCGTCCAGGTGAAAAGGCCTGTAGCGTTCATATTGCTCGCTGCGACCGTCGTCGTCCCAACAAAAGAATCTTGCACGGCATACGTGGTCGTCGCGGACAAATTCGAACTCGCGGCGAAAGAAATGAGTGACCCGACACCTGCGCTGATGCCAGGTTTAAGTGATTGAATGGATAGCGTCGGATTTATAACGGTGATGGTTTTGGTCGTCTGGGCGTTGTTCCCATAGGGGTCTGACGCAATAATAGTGAGCATATGTGTCCCGAGGTCATCAGTAGTTGGCGTCCACGTGAATGCCCCTGACGAGGAGATGGTATTTGCGGGAGTTATTGTGCTCGCTGATGAATCGTACACACCGTAGCTTGGAGTTACGAAGCCAGGTGCCATGACCGTAAAGGTTATAGGGTGACGCACCGCGACTATCGGTCCAGGAGAAAGATTGGTAACAAGTACGGAGTTGCTCGCCACACGTATATTCACCGTGGAGCTGGCGACATGGTTTAGAGTATCGCTCACGGTAACCGTGACGGCGTGCGTTCCTGCATCATAGATGCCTGGTATCCAAGTAAAATAGCCAATTTTATCGATACTCCCAGTTGTCGCTCCCGAAGCAGTAAATGCATCGCTAACACCATACGCTGGATCAATAAAGCCATAGGCAGATGTTACGAAGCTCACTATGGTACCAGGAGTGATGACACCCGTAGGCGAGACATTTATTATTTGCACTGACTCCCCGGTCGCATGTGCTTGCGATCCGACACTTATAGAAAGAACCACGGAGAACAGACCGACAAGAGCGAAGGATAGTTTAGGTGACATATGCTCTATCGTATCATTCTCTCGCCTTTTGGATTATGCCGCAGTGAATAGGTGGTCGCGTTCTCGGTATCTTCTCCCGACGACAATACCGACGATAGTGCCGAAAATCGCTCCGGCAGCAAAATCAGAAAACCAGTGGATGGTTACTGACACTCCTAGACCAATATAGAGCGCATAAGCCGCAGCAAGTATCACCCAAGCGCGCTTGCGCGGATAGAGCGTAATGAGCGCTGCTGTCATCGCGAATGCCACAGTCGTATGCGATGAAGGCCACCCCCAGAATATTCCGTTCCGAAAGAAGCCGAAATTAAAGTTCCTGCTGATATCGTTCGTTACGAGATGAGTCACCAGCTCAGGCTGAATCCGGCCGGTAAAGAATTTATAGAAGGATGAGAGAAGCCATCCCATAATAGCAGCTTGGCCAAGCGCGGCGCCGACGGTACGGAGACTAATGGATTTCCGTGCTCTGCCCCACAGAGAAAGCCCTAGAGGGACGATAACGGGGACGAGGAATCCGAGAAGCGCAGCAGGAAATCCGAGATACAAGAACAGGGCGCTACGGGTTGACTGGAAATACCACCAGTCGAAGCCAGACATTACGAGAAAGTAGGTGAGGACAATAGCCAGAAGCTGCCACAGCAGATTGACTCCTTTGAAACACCACGTAAAGTTCGAGAATAATTTATACCCCCAGTCTTTAAGCATTACTATATTCTATACCACTTCCCTTGCCTCTAGTTTACAAATATTGAGAGACTTTATAGCCCGCCCATATTCCGACGAAACCTCCTACCGTGCCCCAGATGACCGAGGAAAAAGAAAGGGGGCTTGCACCCCAAAGCGCAGGAAGAAGCCCGCCGACAGTCGACCCGATGGTAATCCCTATCCAGATGAGCGAACGAGATTGCATACCGCACAGTGTACCTCAAAAAGAAGGTCGACTTTTATTTTTGCGCCAAGGCAATCCCGCTACTCTCTTTCAGCGGCCGAATGACTATGACTTTCCTTTTCCAACCCTTAAGAAAGTTTGTGACGGAGATCTGCTTAGTACCCTTAGTCGTTGCGGGGTCATTGTAGTACACCATACCATCTTTAATACCATTAATGACCACGAGGTGCGGTATCGTGCTTTTTGGATCGAACTTGTAGTGCACGGACAGGATAACCGGACCATCTTTCAGATAGACCTTGAACTGATTGAAGGCGGCTTCTGCGCTTAGTTTTGATAAGTCGTAGTACGTGCCGTCGAGACCATATGTTTGGGACAATTTAATCAATCCTTTATATATCCAACCGGCATTGGGGTCGTATGCACCCGCAGCGATGCCTTTTTTAAGCATCATGCTCACCGATACCGCCTCCGGGCGATAATAGTTAATCACCATAGCGAGGTCTGTTATCCCGCACCCTACCTTCTGCCATTTTGGAGATTGAATATCTGTGAACTGCGAATAGAACGGCACGTCTGGGACGGTAGCCTGAGCAATAGGGCCTATATCCTGCACATGCTGTATCTGAATAGTTTGCACTCCTGAAGCAGCCGCGATATGTGGGGCCGCAAACAAAAGAGCGAAAAACGCTAACATTCCGACATTATTTCATATATGCGCAATATGCGGAAGTGTACTCAATCGATATCTGTGCCCTAATAAAATGGGCCTCTCCCAATTAATTCTGCACAAGTACGGGAGTACCGAGATCAGCCCATGCATAGAGTATTTTTGCTTGCTCGGGCGGCAAGTTCACACAGCCGTGCGACCATAATTCTCCGAAATGGTTGTGCCAGTAAGCACCGTGAATGGCTCCGCCATCCATAGTGAAATATAAATCCCACGGCACGCCAGGCAAATCATAATATTGGTCACTTAGACCAACTATCGGACCCTGCATATAGCTATCCGGCATCTTGCGGTACACCCAAAATCTCCCAGTAGGCGTCGGCGTCAGTTCAAGACCAGTGGAAATAGGTTGTTGCATGAATACCGTATCGCCTTCGTATGCATAGAGCATTCTCTGAGCAAGGTCTATTTCAATACGTTTGGTGCTTGAAGCGTTTATCCCCTCATCAGTCATAACCAGCCCTTTGTCGAGAAATAAACGCACGTAGTCGGCAGCCACATACCAATCATTAACCACCCGTTCAGGATAATGAATCTCTCCATCAAATCCTATCTTGTACCAGGTGCGTCCGTCTTTTATGGTAGTGCTCGCCACTTTGAATACTATGCCGTTGCGCAATTGTTTCAGCACAGGAAATTGCACTCCAGGCCCCGAGCGCAAGTTGACGCATGGTCCTTCATCGAAATTCACCCCGCAACTATCCGTGACCTCTATATACTCGTACAGTCCTGGGTGGGTGGCTGTCGTAGATGTCGCCGTAATGCTCGATGCGATATGTGCTATTACTCCTTGACCTGAAGGCGACGTCCATAGCGCGAGACCGAGAATAGCAACGACCGTTCCTGAGAGAAGAGATATAGGGAAGAACTTATGCCGCAGGATTTTTTCCATATACATACTCATTATTATTGACGATCTATACACCAACTCATTACCCCGCTTAATGAACGAAGTACAGGCTTTCCTTGAATAAGAAGCACAAATCCTCGCTTCAGCGAGGATTTGTGCTTCTTAAAGTGTTTCTTTAGTTAAGGAAAAAACGCTTCCCTATAACTACCATAAGAGACAGTAGTGCAAACCCGAGGATACTAGTGAACGCGATACTCGTCCAAGACGGAGTGCTCGATTCAGGAGGAAAGCCAGTATTAGGCATTGTCGGAGAAGATGTTACTGCTGTTACCGTAGGTGCCGAAGTCGTGACAGTAGACTGAGTCTGAACCACAGTAGGAGTCGGCGTTACTGGTGTCAGTGTCGGTGTGACCACAGACGTTGGTGCTGGAACTACAGTGACAGCGCCCAGCCCGACCGTAGTCGCATCGAGAGTAACGGCTGTCTGCGCAAGCGCTCTACCATGAAGCGTCGCACCCGTATTGAATACGATTGCTGTTTGATCCAGTATGTTGCCGCTCATGTCAGCAGTCGTTCCAACGGTTGTTTGGCCAGCTACCTGCCAGAATATATTTGCCGCCTGTGCCCCGCCACTGAGGACGATATGCACTGCGGAACCCACCGTGAGATTTTGCGCTATCTGGAAAATCCAGACATCATTCGCGCCTCCAGATAGAGTGAGGTTCGTCGGAATGGTTACGTTCGTACTCCATTTGTAGAGACCTGGAGCGAGAGTCATTCCTCCTATGTTTCCAGCACCTAATTCTGTGGCAGTTGGATTCGTCCTACCAGCGCTATTGGTATACGCGACCTGCATGTCGCTGATAGCAGCCGTCATAGTAGCTGGAGTAGGAGGCGTATAGTCAGACGCGAAAGCCTTACCACTCACCAGAGCCGAAGTTGAAAACGTATTCGAAACATCCATCGTTAATCCAAAGCCTGTTATCGCGCTCGCGGCTATCGGGCTCACGCCGATATTTCCTGTAACTGCCGAAGCACCAGTCGTCGAGATGCCTGATTTCGCGAGAATAACGAAGTTTCCTGCGGACCCGAGATTCACGAGTGCCGGGCCGGCAGCAAATGCAGTAGACGATCCTACCAAACTTATCAGAAACGAGGCAGCCACTAGTGCTGCCGTTGAATATGCTCTCACGGTACTATGCTTCATGTTTTTGTATGCGTTTATTTACTAGTAGGGACTCCTGTTCGTACCAGCCGTACAACTGCGTACGATATTACATACATCCGCATAGGATATTAGAACTCTAGGTATCGTAAGGATGCATTGTGCCCTATGCTTAGGGTAATGGGGAAATTCCGATACAAAATAGCTCAGGAAATAGGTCTGATAGTTTTTCTCATTCTCGTGCTCGTAGCTTCTTATATGGGCGAATCCATATCCGCGTATTCCTATCTCTTCATTGGAGGAGCTCTTTTGGGAACTGCACCTGTCATATGGGGCGCACTGAGGAATATCATACACGGCGAATGGGCATCCATGGATATGCTTGCTTCAGTTGCCCTCGCCTTCTCGCTGTGGAGCCAAGAGTGGGTCTCGTCTGTATTTATTGCACTCATGCTCTCTGCCGCTCGCCTGCTCTCTATACTTACTGAATCTCGGACAGAAAGCAGTATCGGTAGTTTACTCAAACTCCGCCCGAGTATTGCAAAGGTCGAGCGCGAGGGACGCATAGAAACAGTGCCGACTGCGCAACTCTCGATTGGCGATGTAGTCGTTGTAGATGCAGGAGATAGAGTGCCGGTTGACGGTGTTGTCATTAAGGGTGAAGCTGCCATCGACGAATCATCGCTCACGGGAGAATCATTGCCCGTCGATAAAGAGAAAGATTCTCCGGTATTCAGCTCGACTCTGGTATCATCCGGAAGCATTTATATTCGAGCCGAGAAAATCGGAAAAGATACGACGCTGGAGAAAATAATTGAGCTCGTGAAGTCTTCGCAGAAAAGCCGTCCCAAAATATATACGCTCGGCGAGCGCTTCGGGAAAATATATCTTGTCTCTATTTTAGTCGCCGCAGGAACCCTTCTCTTTATCACGCACAATACCGCCCTCGTGCTCGCCGTGGTGCTGGTCGTGTGCGCAGATGATGTAGCTATCGCAATCCCGCTCGCATTCTTGGGCGCCATCGGTTCTTCAGCAAAACGCGGCGTTATCGTAAAAGGCGGCGCATATCTCGAGGCACTCGCGCGGGCGGAGATCTTTGTCTTCGACAAGACAGGTACTCTCACCAAGGGAGCTCTCACTGTTTCTGGCATATACCCTGCTCTAGGATACTCGGAAGAGGAGGTACTACAGTATTCAGCAATTGCCTCCCGCACCTCCAAGCATCCGCTTTCCCGTGCGATTGTTTCCTATGCACAGAAAAAGGGTTTGAAAGAATTGTTCCCCGAGACAAGTCATTCAGTTGGAGGCAAGGGAGTTATCGCAACCTACCAGAATTCTGCTCTCCTTATCGGGCGTATGGCGTTCCTTGAGTTTGAGGGCGTTTCAATTTCCGATGCAGTACGAGATGAAGCGAATCGCCTAGGTGATGAGGGGAAAAGCATCTCGCTTACCGCCCATAACGGCGCGGTACTCGGCATCATTGCACTAGAAGATGAGATTAAACACGAAGCGAAGGATGCACTTCTGGCGCTACGGAAGCTTGGTGCTGCGCGCATCGTGATGCTCACAGGAGATAACGAGCATGTCGCTCGTGTCGTATCGGAAGAGCTTGGCATTACGGAGTTTTATGCCGGTCTCTTGCCTGAAGATAAAGTCACGCGCATTCAAGAACTTCTGAAGGATGGAGAAGTGGTGATGGTTGGGGATGGTGTGAATGATGCAGCTGCCCTTTCGACTGCGACTGTGGGCATCGCTATGGGAGCCATAGGATACGATGCTGCGATTGAGTCAGCGCATATCGTTCTTATGACCGACAATCTTGCAAGACTTTCTGAGACAGTTGAACTCTCCCGCCGCGTACAGCACATTGCTGTGGAAGATTTCTGGATTTGGGGAGCTACAAACATTTTCGGACTCGCACTCGTCTTTCTAGGAGTTATCGGTCCGGCGGGCGCTGCTGCTTATAATTTTCTCTCAGATTTCTTCCCTCTCGGGAATTCCCTGCGCACTTGGGTTAAAGGTCGCAGCCCAGCACCGAAGGTTATATAGAAAAAAGCCGCTCCCCAGCGGCTTTTTCGAGGAGAACGACGATTTCGTTCTTATATTTTTTGAAATATCTCGCCAAGGAGCTCGGGCGTTATACTCTCTTTGGCGAGGCATGCGTTCGCCCCGGCTTGGAGTGCTCGTGTCCTGAGATGGTCGTCCATCTGACTGCTCGTCAAGATGAAAGGAGTGTCTTGCGCTAAGTGCTCGCGCACCTCAACGAGTAGTCCGTATCCCGTCATCCCCGGCGGCATACTGTAGTCCGATATGACACAGCCGAACTCTCTGGTCACGAGCATCCAAAGCGCCTCCTTTCCATTCTCTGCGGTTTCAACGGTGTACCCCATCGACCGCAAGAGACGCTCATGGCCCTTGCGAACCGACTTATCGTCGTCGACGACCAGAATTCTCGAATTATGTGCAATCATACCAGGTACCTCCTGTACGGGATGCTACAACACAATTAATGATATGTCTATATTATGTTGTTATTTCATCAAACCTTCCAGTACTCCTGCTGATGTAACTTTCAGCAAGAGTGTGGCCCCAACCGACGGCTGTGCGGTCATAGGTTCGCCAGGCTTGCGTTCTGCATAATTGACCTGCAGTTCCTGCGAGTTAATAGGTATATACATGGTTTGTGGAGCGATTCTATCTCCAACGAGGAAAGCGTTCGTGGTCTTGTAACCGTCTGCTGTTTTCATAGCGACTACGACGTAGTAGAAGAGCCCGCTGCCACCAGCATTCTGTGAGACAAGGAAAGCGGTATCTGGGAGGCCATCCCCATTAAGATCACCCGTCGCTTCGTTGCCAAAATATCTGGTCGTGACCATTGAAGCAGAGCCTGGGGCGGCCGATACTTCAGATATGCCGTTCACTAAAATTACGGATTTCCCATCAATGGTAAACGTCGCGTTCTTTCCGTCGAACACGGCCTGTTCTTGCGACGGCGAAGGTACTGTCGGCGCTTTTGCAGTTTTTGAAGCAAAAAATATGGTTCCTGCGATTATTACCAAAAGGACGACGACGGACCAGATGAGAGTATTTTTATTCATCCTGTAATGGTATCTGACAATGTCATCTATAGCAAAGTCGGTTGTCTCGTTGGTTAGAAAATGGCACTAATTGTCAAAAAGCTCATTCTCGCCACCTCGTTTCGGTTTCGTTATGAGTGGCTGCACTGGAGATGGTTGTAAAGCCGTCTGCACCACGGGAGAACTCGAAGATGCGGTTGCGGAAAGTTCCACAGATGACTGTTGCGATACTACAGAGGGTTGCTGTGCAACACCGACTGATGCAGTAGGCGTTTGTTGGATGACAGTGACTAGTCCTGTCATAGCAACTACAGAGAGGATGAAGATGACATTTTCTTTCACAAATTCAATCATGGACATAATCATACCCTACATTACCTTTCGAGTAGAGTAGAGAGATTGTTGTAATGAAGTTGTTTGGTATTCGGCTTGCAGGGTAGAGATATTCCTGTTTTCTTATTATTCGTCTTTTTATCTACTTTCCCATGAGCCAAAACTCAATTATCGGAATTCTTGCAGCGATTATCATCATCGGCGGCGGTGTGTGGCTATTTGCATCGGGCGGCACGGGTTCAGGCACTGCCACCACGACCCCTACAACAGTTACGGATACCACTACCACAGATACTACTTCCGTTCCTGCAACTGCTTCAGCACCGGCCGTCACAACAGGGACGCTCGTCGTTGCCTCAAATGCATCGGCAGTAATGACCGGAAAAGTCATACCGAATGGGAATCCGTCCACCTATTGGTACGAATACGGCAAAACTTCTTCACTCGGTAGTCGCACGCCGTCACAAGACCTTGGTTCTGGATTCATGAGCATCAGCGCGCCGGCCTTTATTACCGGACTCTCTGCGAATACGAACTATTCGTATCGCCTCGTTGCACAGAACAGCTTCGGTACCATTCAGGGCACCATACTAGGCTTCACTACGAATAATAATCCGCCACCAACAGGATCTGCACCGGTGACACGAACCGACGCTGCTACTTCAGTTCAACGCACGAGCGCTACACTCGCCGGCCATGTAGTACCGAACGGTTCAGACACGTCCTACTGGTTTGAGTATGGTCAATCAACTTCCTTCGGCAATATAATCGCTTTCAACTCTGCCGGAGCAGGTACCGCTTCGATAAACGAATCAGCAGCCATCTCGGGCCTCCTTCCAGCAACAAAGTATTACTTCCGTATGAACGCACAGAATCAATTCGGCACAGTAATCGGTGCCACTCTTACGTTCGTTACCAGTGGTCCAGCCGCAGCATCAGCACCATCAGCGAATACCACTGCTGCGACGAAAGTGACGAGCACTACCGCAACACTGAACGGTAGCGCAAATCCGAATGGAGACAGCACGAGTTATTGGTTTGAGTATGGTACAGATTCTTCGCTGAACAGTCTCCTCGGGACCACGATGCACAAAGTGATTGTAAGTTCGGCAGCGAATCAAACGAATGTCTCAAGTGATATAACCGGTCTTCAGACCAACACGAATTACTGGTATCGCGTTGTAACAATGAACACTCTCGGTACCACAAACGGCGCCATCGTGAAGTTCAAGACTAGATAACTTCGAAAAACATATGCAAAGCACTACCGCCCTTTCGGGCGGTAGTGCTTTTTGAAATGGAGGTGGACACAATTATTCACTCGGCTCTGCTGAATAGAGGGTGCTCGATCTCGCAAGATTTCAGAGTTTCGCTAAGAATCGATAAACAACGATAGGCGCCCAAATTAAAAAGCTCGCGAAACCTAAGATAAAGAAAGTGGGGACAAGCTTCTGTGGGAGTATGTTGCCTGCCCAGATAAGAGTTAGCGCCGACGCTACGCATAACAGCATCATTGCCCAGAATAATTTCAATGTTATCCGCTCAGCCATCACCTACTCTAACTGGTATGAGAGGATAGAAGTTACTATCTTTTGTCCCGCCAAGTGGAGGATGTTCGAACCTGTTTAATCAAGCAGGATCAACGTGTGCCTCTAGCGGAGAGTGCTGCCGAGTAGAATACCGTTTGCAAAGTAGAATCCAGTATTGCCAGATGGCAAAATGTCGTAGGTGTATCCATCGCTGTAGGACACTCTGCTCGCTCGCACTACCCGCGCGCCGTTGTACACGTCGCCAGCAACAAGCTCACCCACCGTACGCCCATCAACTGTGGGATGCCCTGGCGAAGCAAGGAGTGCATGCCCATTATCGAGAAGCAGATTGACCATGATGTGAGTCGGTGGCACGGGCGTTTTACTCACCTCGACTACTACTCCTGGTACCCTCACACCGGATTTGTCGGTAGTCCACACTGTCTCTCCCACCCACACATCCTGCACAGCAACGGCGCCCTGTGGCGTATCTATCAAAGTATTTTTTGCAAGACAGATTGGACACGCGCGCATATACCCCTTGAGTTGGCAATAATATTTCAGCGGCGTTGTGTCGGGGTACCTGACCACAGGCGGGCCACACTCCTGCACGCACTCAAAGTCGGTGGAACAGCTGGTGTCGTTTGGTCCAGTACATTGCCGCCCGACCGGACTCGTACAAATATTGTTATGACACAAATTTCCGGCGGCGCACTGGGAATCTGTGCTGCATCCGTAGCCCACTTTTACCTTACACTCGCCGGCGGTTGTGGTGTGTGTGGAGACGCAGGTTGGGTCGGTTGAAGGGCATGCAGTTCCATAACCCTGAGTTTCTTGGCACACGTATTGCGGCGAGGGGCAATCGACATCTTTCAGGCACCCGCTCGCGGGCGGATAGTTCGTGGGGCACGGCGCAAACTCGCAGTTAGGGCCTGTGCGACCGACTGCGGAGCCATCGGGACAGAGCTTCGCCTCCATGGTGCAAGCGACCGGACTCGGCAAGGGCTTCGTGTCCCTGACGGTGCCAAAGACTATCGGAATTTCAAGCGCATCATCCTTCTGCGGCAACCCAGAGGGATTATCTTTCTTTAATATCAGCGAGCCCTTGTTGCTGTATGCATTTTTATCTACCGTAAACGTGAGCGTGGCCTCAAACGGGACAAAATCAGTCGTCATCCACTCGCTCTTTGCTTGTGCTATGCCTTGGGCAATTATTTTGCCGTCCCAATCAGTCAAAACGACCGGGAAGCTCGCTTCAAAAAACCAGTTCCCGCGCGCTTCTCCCGTAATAGTGAGTGGGCTCGAGATTGTCTGATTGGGACGCGGAGTGCTGATGCGGATGAGGTCAATCTTCTCGAGCCCGTTGCCGATAGATTCGGTGAAGGTCAGTTCGCCGGCGCGACATTGTCTCGGATAGGACTCCATCACTGGATTGCCTGCTGCTGTGCATTCTTCAAAGGTAGTGATTGGTGCGCCTGAGTGTGCACCAAAGAACCACCACACGCCGGCGGCAGCGGCGAGTACTACAACGATGATGGATGGGAGCGCGTTTTTCATACAGACTTAAATCATCCCACAAATATTCACGCTTGGAAAAGAACTCTTCCAAGGGTTCGGGACTCAAACCTTCGAGATACTAGTAAGTCGTAGTGGTTTTCGAGGTCGTGGTAGTTGAGGTGCCGTTACCTGTAGTGGATGTGGTGTCTGACGTGCCACTTTGCGCTGGGAGTATCACGTTTGTTGCGGCTGGAGTGCGATTTTGCATCCAGAAGTATGCTCCAATGCCAATGACCACTAGAAGTATAATAATCGCTACAGTCCAGCCAGCACCGCCATCGCCATTGTCCGTATTATTTCCTGGGGTATTAATTACCGTTGTCATAGGGTTGTTGTCGTTAATTGTTAGAGTTATCTGTCTTGAAGCCGTTTCCGCGGAAAAGGTATTACAAAACGAAGAGAGTTGTAATGATTTCCATTTTTATGCGGCTCACTGATAGTGAGGACTACTCGGGGGATGGATTGAATTATTAATTTATATTTCTACTATGGACGATCAACACATGAAGGATACACAGGCAGACACTGCAGAGGAGAATGCCAAGGAAGCGGAAAAAATAGCAGGAGAAGCTCATGAGTCTGCTGCAGAGGCGCATGAAAAGAAGGCTGAAGAAGAAAACGAGAAAAGCGATTCTCAGTAGCAAAATGAAAAAGCACCTTTCGAGGCGCTTTTTCATTTTGCTCCGCTGGATGGAGGATGTTCGAGAGGGTGTATAAAAACGAAGCCGCCCAACAGAGTCAGGTGACTTCTGTGGGCGGCACGATCACCTCACTTCTTGTGCTTGTGGTAGAAGTCCGCAAGTGTACGCATGAGTTCGGTACCTAGCTCAGCGTTGTTGCTGGTTTTCCCAGGCCCATAGAGTTTGACACCTACGGGCAGTTTGAACTCAGCCTGCGCGCCCTCTTTCATGTTGTCGGGGTCGATTCCTTCGCAGACCCTGAGGTGCCAGTCTGCAGAGCCCGATGGAACTACCTCGATATAGGAGCCAGGGACAGCTCCTTCGATCCTGAGAGACTGCATGACGTTACTCCTTCAGATTGACAATGACCTACAGGACCCCGAATGCAGTTGGTTGCAGCAGGATCCACACGAAGCCGGATACGTTGCGGTCGTAGTCAGCGAGAAACGTGCGGACGCAACCGATGATGGCGTCCTTCCGTACCTCGAGGTTCGCCCTGCGATCCGGATACTCGTGGGCCCAGATGATGATCTCGAGGTCCTTGGTATTGACGTCGGCAGTGCTGCCTTCGGTAACCCAGACTTCGATGTCATCATGGGTCAGTTGACCGTCTCCGGACACCGACAGTGCCGGAGCGATAAACGCAGGAAGTTCCTTGGCAAGCTTTTCTGCAATTTCCCCGAGACCGCGACCGTTCTTATGCTGTATCAGAGTGAGAGGCATTGCTATTCTCCTTCAGGTTGGAATGTTCAAAATAAGCTTTTCAGCTCAGGCCAGTCTTCTATTTAACACTTGTATACTTCCTTGTCAAATTTGCTCCGCGGGTAGGACCGCGAGTACGCTTTTCGAAACTTACAGTTTCGGTACACCTTGCGGATTTTCTTTCAGAAAATGCTCGCAAGGTTTTCGAATCCTACACGGAAGCATTCATATGCTTCCTCCGCGTCACAAAATGAAAAAGCGCCTCTAAAGGCGCTTTTTCATTTTGCTCGCCCTGCTCAACGATTTTCGAACTTTTGACTGGGCGGAGGAGTATAAATATCCTACAGTGGTTTTAGACCAGATGAAAGGATTGCTGGCCAAGTACGAGAACCTGTAACCCCTCATTCCCCAGCTGTGTGCCCTTGTGGCGAGCTTTGTTCCAAAGGTAAGAGCTTTGCACCAATTGAGAAACTGACGAGCCGTAAAAGCAAATTTGAACCCTTGGGACGATTTGCTTAACTTTTGAAATATTAAGCAAATCTATTTTGTTGCTGTAGGACTATTCGTGGGCAATTCCACAAAGAAAGTCGTGCCGACATTTTCTTTCGATTCAAACCATATTTTACCGCCATGTCCTTCAACAATTGCTTTGACAATGTAGAGGCCGAGACCGGTACCATCAGTTTCCTGCGTCTGTACATTTTCGGCACGGAAAAACTTCTCAAACATTCTGCTTTGGGCTTTTTCTGGTATTCCAAGACCAGTATCGCTCATTGAAAAAGTGATCGCATCTGTCTTTGATGAATCGAGGCCAATAGTCACCACACCTCCTTCATGGGAATATTTAACCGCATTGGAAAGCAAGTTGCCAAACACTTGGCGGATTTTATCTGCATCAACAGATAGCATGATGGTTTTAGGAAAGTTTTCAGCACGCACTATTTTTACTTTGTGTTTTTCTGCAAGCCCAATAAGGTCGGTTGCCAAAGAATCCAGCATCGGAACCATATCAGTTGGTATTTTTTTAATTTCAAATTTAGTTCCTGTCTCAATACGAGAGACATTGAGCAGATCTTCCACCAGCTTGATCATTCGCTCGTTCGAGTCATGAATCTGAGTGAGAAAATCTTTTTGATCAGCTGAAACTGCTCCAGCCTTACCTCGGAGCATGAGTTCGGCAAACCATTTGATACCGGTAAGCGGAGTGCGTAGCTGGTGAGATGCCACTGAAACGAATTCTGATTTCATTTTTTCAATCTCGCGTTCTTTTGAAATATCTTCAAAAACAACCACCGCGGAATTGAGCGTACCGTCTGGATTTACAATCGGGACGGAAACAGCGCGAATACCAATTTTTTTACCATTAGTTCCTTCGATGACAATGTCTGATTTGGTGCTTGGTTGTCCCGTTGCAAGTGTAATGGGAAGTGGTAGTTCTTCCATTGGATACGGTTCGCCATTTTCACGCTTAAAATTATATATTTCGGTGTAGGATTCTTTTCCGGCTTGCGGATCAATCCCGCGACCAAGTAGCTCTATCGCTTTCTTGTTCACCATAGTTGGTTTGCCGGAAGGAGCCTCTGCGAGAAAGACACCCACAGGCAAACTCTCGAGAAGTACGCGTAATTTTTCTTTTTCGGCGCGAAGATTTTCATCGGCAATCTTTTGCTCGAGAGTGTTTGAAACCCATTTACCCATGAGCCGAACGAAATCCTTGTCGTTTTCTGAGAATTCAGGACGATGCGCTTCAGGTGATAGGAATGTGAGCGTGCCAAAAAGTTTTCCGGAAACCTTGATCGGCACACCGAGATAGGATTCAAGATTAAATTTTTGGTAACAGACATGTGCGCTGTATTGCGAAGTTGCCATAGCACTAATCGCTACAACATCATCGGTTTTCACCGTGATATCACAATATGTTTCTGCAAGTTTAAACTCTTCACCCTCTTTTAAGGTATTGGGCGGAACGACGCAGTAGAGGACGGTAAATTTGTCGCCTTCAATCCTGTTAATCATTGCCATGCGCGTCATAAGCGTGGTGTTGCCGACGAGGAGTGCACTTCGGAACTGCTCGGCAATGCCAAGCTCGGTGCGAGCAGTAATTTCATATAGTGAGCGAAGTCGTGCGTCTTGAGTATCCATAAAATTATTGTAGTTTCTGCTTTCGGCGGAAATAAATGTATAACGTTCCAAACAAGAGAACTACGAGAGTGAGCAGGGTTGTCGGGAGATTAGTGTAGGAGAGAATAACCGCGGCTGGGCTTTTCTTCACATAGAACGTACTTACCACAGAAGGCTTCGACTTGACCTTGCTTCCCGGATCGTAGGTGACCGCAAAGACTGTGTGTTCGCCCGGGGCAAGCTCCAAAACGCTCTGGTCGTGACTGAAACTCCACTGCCCCTTTTCGTCGGCATCGGTGGTGTAGACGACCACTTGGTCGGAGTGAATAAAGAGAGCGATCTTGGCTTTTGGAATACCGGTACCGGTGAAGTTGATCGTTTGTCCGGTTAGAGACTTCTCCACGAGAGCGACTTGCGGTTTAGCGAGGACACCGGACTCACGACTCTCCGCAAGACCTTTGAGTTCCGGAATATTTTGGAGAACTGAACTCTCTGTCGGCACAAAAGAACTGGCTATGCCTTGTCCTGAACCATTAGAAGTACCGGTGGTTGAATTTTCACTAGGCGCGTTTCCGGTATTATTTACTTGACTATTTGTTTGCGGTGAGACCGTCGAGTTCGCCGGAGTGTTTTCATTTCTTGTTTGACTTTCATTTGTCGTGAGAGAAATAACGGGACCATTTCCACCACCTCCGGAACTCCCACCGACAGAAACGCTCGTACCGCCCCCACCGCCTCCAGTTGATCCAGCTCCAGTATTCACTTCAACGCTCGGTACATTTTCGCTTATAACTTCCGATGCAGAAATGGTAAGCGTTATGCTGTCAGAAACTGCCGCGCCACCAACACCAAAGCTGGTGTAGAACTTTGCATACACGGTGTATCTTCCGCTATCACATGAATCAAGGCCAGCACACAAATTCCAATTAGTGGTGGAGGCATAGTCCTGCAGACTTGCATCACTGAAGTCGCTCGTGTTTGAAATGAGCATGAGTGCAGTGTTGTCACCCCCGGTGAGCGTCAGTGTGACATTTTTATCCTCCGTACCGGATGCACCGCCATCAATAACAATCTTAAATCCTCCGGCAGGTACTGTAGGCGGAAGCGTGCTTGTGTCGGGCAATATCTCTCCTACAGTAACTCCACCGGAAATTTCCTCGCTTACCGTACCGGTGGGAGATGTGTCTGGAGCCGTCACAACAACATTTTCAGAAACAACCGTAGTTTCAGCTTGGGTCCTATACGAAACAACTTGTGATGTCTGTTCGTGACCGTAGTCGTCATAGGCAGTGATTTTGGCGTAGTAGAGCGTATCCGCTACAAGCCCCGTGATCACGGTTCGGTCTGTACCGGCGAGCAAGAGATCACTGTCTCTTGACGGTCCCCAGAGACTGACGTTCGCAGAATTATTCACGGATCCGTTAGTAACATTTTCACTATTTGTGCTGTAGGTAATAATATAGCGGTCAAAGTTGCTATCATCGGCCGGCGACCAGTGCCAGAGAATCTGATTTGTGTTTGACTCGACTCCCGCAAGCAGAGAAAGGCCAAGTGGCGCTCTGGTGTCTATACCAATCTCAGTCGTTGTCACGCCGGTATTTCCGTAGACATCGGTAGAAGTCAATCGTGCGGTGATTGTTCCCTCAAAATTTGGGAAGTCCTGATCGGCGTTCCATGAAATCGTGCGTGCGCCGGTATTCACCTCTCCGATAGCACCACTTGCCGATGTTACCGGTACAACCCAGGTCAGACCATGATCAGATGAGAGAGCGAGAGCCACTGCAACAGGATTGTTTGCATCACTTAACGTATATGAAAATGTTGCTGTACCACTGTCACTCGTTTGGCTCCCGACAAATGTGGATACGACCGGAGCTTTGGTGTCGATACGAACAGGATAAAACGTTTCTAACGGTCCTGTAATAAGCCCGTCGTTTGCGCGAAGTCGCACATAAACACTGCCAGCATAATTTGGCAGATCAGCTTTCGCATTCCAAACAAAGGTATGTCCTGTGCCGGAGTCTCTGGCGATAAGTCCATTTGTGCCGTCATGATCGGTGTCGAAAGTTGCCACGGTCATCACGCCTTCCTCACCCGCAAAGGCACCAGTAGTGGAATATTCGTAAATGGGGATTGAAACAAAATCATTATCAACATCCGTTGCTGTATAAATAATATCAACGAAACCATCATCTGTTTTCTGAGTCGCTTCGGTTATGTTTAGTGTCGGAGCTTGATTTGAACACTGGAGATAGTTTGCGTTGATCTCTGCCAACGTAAGAGCTTCAAGAACGAATCCGGCCGAGACACATCCTATTGAAGTGGAAATATTGGACGGAGGAGCGATCACAATCGGAGTGGAAAGCGTTGCTGTCACTGCGCCATCAATATATAGTTTTAATGTTGTTCCATCGTAGACAAGGACGACAATGTGATCTCCGACGGCCACGTTCGCAGACGAACCTGACGAGGTATCAGGATAAGACAGCGTTGTTGTCTGCAAATCAGTACCCGTTACGTTTACGACAAGTCCATTATTCGGCCCTTCAGAAATAGATAAGAGTCCTGGAATAGAATAGAGGGTGCGTCCGGGAGTACCGGTCGTTTCAGTTACGATATGCACTGAAAATGCGATCGGGGTTGCAACATTTGTATTTAGCGTAGTATCTGTAGTAAGGGACGTGTCTACCGATGTTGTAGCAATGTCTGTTGTAACAGTGGTATCAAGGGAATTTGTCGTGTCTGTCACAACTGATGTATCGGTCATCGGAATGGTAGTTTCTGTGGTTCCTCCGGTTGAAGTGTCCGTGCCGACGGAGATAGAGTCGAGAACCGCAACGACAGTCGGGTCTGCTTCGGAAGTCACGACGGTTGTCGTTGTGGCCGTGGAAGTTTCTGGACTTGTAAAACTGGCGATTACCGAAGGCTGATCTTGATAGTCAGCGGTCAAAGAAAGGAGCGATACATCCTGGCTACAGTCACTCTCAAACGTCGCTTTGAACATGAGTGTTCCCGCACCGGCCTGGGTGAGCGTAACGGGAAAATCAGAGATGTTGCTGTTAATCTCCGTCGCGGCATTCCCTTTATTCGTGCCGGCGTCTATCCAACCACTTCCATTCCAATACAGCCATGAGACGCCTCCGTCACCGGAAAGAGTGTAATAAATTTCTCCACCATTTTTATTTGCCGTTTCAGAAAATCCCGTCCATTTTACGAACGGTGTTACTACCAAAGGCGTGATTGTTTGAAGTGTTGCACTACATGAATTCGTTTGAGCGTATGCGACTTGTGGTCTAAAAAGATTTCGTAGATTATCAAAAAGAAGCGGTCCAGGATCTGGTGCAGGCGGAGGAACGACGGGAGCTGGTTCTACTACGGGTGCTGGAGCCGGTTCAACCACTGGCGCAGGAGCAGGCTCGGTTACTGGTTCTGTGACGGGGATAGGTTCAGTGGTCGGAACTGGTTCCGTAGAGACAGGTTCTGATACAGGAACTGTTTCCGTGGCAGGTGCCGGTTCAACAGTTGGGGTTACAACTTGCGACGATTTGAATATGGCAGTACCGTCAGTGATTTGAATCTTCGTCGTATCGTAGTTATAAGCAAGTGGTGTATTAAAATCCCAGCTTGCTACGGCCGCATATGATTTGCCGGGGAAAAGTACTAGCCCGAAAAAACTTACCAGTATCCATACAAAAACAGAAAATGCCATTCCAGCTATTACAGAAAGAGATGCTATACGGCGGAGGCGATAAGTCCGAATTGAAGATGCGTCACTTCCGGCAAATTCTTTAGACGAGATAAAAGCGTACGCGGGAAGCGAAATGAGAATATTTGCAATCTCAAGTAACAACACATAGAAGCCGTAGAGAATTATCTTCGGTCCGGTTGTCTCAATAACCCTTAGCTTGTATTTATTGATGATTCCAGAAAAATGGAGCATCAAATTGAGCCACCGGCTTTTCAAACTAATTCTATTTTTCATATTCATGTTCATTTTTTATAAAAGGGGTCGGAGGTTTTGGGTAAGGAGCGTGCAGTTACTATCATTATACACCCAGTGTGTTGTATAATGATAGTAACTATTAACAAGTTTCTAACTTCAACCACGTATGAAAAAAATTATTGTTTTGGAAGACGAACAAGTTTTGCAGAAAGCCCTCTCCATAGAACTTTTGGGAGCGGGTTTTGAAGTACTCTCCGCCTTGGATGGAGAAGCCGGGCTCGCGCTGGTAAAAAAGGAGATTCCCGATCTCGTGCTTCTCGATCTCACAATGCCAAAGATGAATGGCTTTGATGTGCTAAAGAATTTAAAAAAAGATGCAACTACAAAATCCATTCCGGTCATTATTCTTTCAAACCTCGGACAGGATGAGGACAAAGAAAAAGGATTGGCTCTTGGTGCAACAGATTATTATGTAAAATCTTCGACCGATCTTTCTCTCCTCACTGAAAAGATCAAGAAAGTTATCGGCTAAACTTTATGAGCATTTCACTCCGTGATCGCTGGTCAACATCCATCCTCCATCTTTCGGCCTACATCGCCGGAAAGAAAAACGGACTTTTGACCGTGCACGGAATGAGATCACTTTTAAACGTATTACTCATTATCGGAGCCGAATTATTGCTTCTGGTTATTTCTTTGCCATCGTATGTTGCCGCGCAACCTATTAGTGACACAACAGGAACGAACGAGTATCGCCTACGTCGCGCCTTGACGCTCGGCGTCATCGGCACACTTTTTATTATTTGGATTTTGAAACTTGCTCTTATTCTCACACTCGCCGGATTTGTAAAAACAAATACCACCACCATAACTGAAACCTATAATCAAACCGGCAACACTGAAACTCTTGCCGATGATGTGCTTATTGCCAAAGAAAGCGCAGAGCTTGCCTCACCGACGGTTACAAAAATTCAAAACACCAGAGGGCGAATTGCTTTCTGGGGTACAGCACCAGCCGGCAGTGTTGTTGTCTTTGCATTTACGGAAAACATGAAAAATGCTTCCGACAAAGTAAGCACCCCAAAAATATATACAATTCAGGCAGATGCAAAAGGCCATTTTGAACTCTGGGAGGACGCGTCTATTTTCAATCTTCCGAAAGGAACCTACACTGGAAGTGTAAGCGCGTACGATCCTGTACGGGAAATAAAGAGCGCGCAAAGTCACACTTTTTCGTTTACTGTCACAGAATCATTTTGGAATTCACTTCTATATTCAGCGGATACTATCCTTAACATCCTCGCTCTCCTTGTGATCCTCATCGGACTCCTAATGACCATTTTGGTGGCCTGACCGCCCATGGCTCAGCTATCGAGCCCTCGTTGTCCCCTGTATTTGCCCTTGTGGCGAGCTTTGTACCGAGGGTAAGAGCTTTGCACCAATTGAAACACTGACGAGCCGTAAGACCAAATTTGAGAGCGTGGAACGATTTGCTTAACTCGGACGATTTTAAGCAAATTATGCCGAGTCATAATTGCTTAACTTTTCCTTCACCTGATACATCTTCTTTTGGATCGGCTTTGGCTTTAAGCTTCTGCTCATACTGATAATCCAGCGTCATAACAATAAGCTCGGCTAACCGGTCCGAAAATATCTCCTCGGCCTTTTGCAGGTCTATACTTTCTGGTAATTTTTTGAACTGGCGTTTCATTTTAGGCATCAATAACAGAGTTAGAAGCAGGAATCACAACAGAAGTTTGGGCTACCTTTGTGACTTCGGTAACGTTATCGTCTAAGACTTTATAAACCATGGGGACATATTTTTTATACGAAGCTTCATCGTTACCCACGAATACGACTTTTTCTTTATCCTCAAGTTTGAGGTTTTTGAAAGTTGTGCCGTGTTTCTGCCAAAAAATTGAAAGCTTCACCTTATCCAACACTTTGATAAATTCATTAATACTTGGTACATATTTCAATCCATCTTCTCGTGCAGAAGCAAATGCACTAGCAAAGTTTCTGAACAAGTAGTCAATGAAGTATTCCGTGTTTTTAGTTTCCTTTGGGTCAAAGCAGTGTTCAAAAAGATAATCGTTAACTAAGTCTCTGATGGTGTGCTTATCCTCCGTTCCGGTAGGATCATAAAATCCGCATCCGGCTCCGAGATTGATTTCTGCGTTCGCCATTTGGTACAGAATAAAAGCACCCACACGAGTTTTTAGCTCAACGGATTTCTTATCTATGTCCGTAGCTTGGAATATGCCATCGGCAATCTTCTGCTTAAGAAAGTTGTCATATTTACCAACGAGATTGGATGTTTGTAGAGCGTCAATTTCTGCAAAGATATTTTTCTTTGGAAGAATGTATCTCGTATTAAATATCTCGAACACCCTTTGGGATATCTCACGCATCTCTTCACGAGCGATATCTCTTGTAGAACCTGCGGAGGGAGCGTTCTGATTTGCGTGTTCTGCAACGGCTCGAGATAAATCAAAGATGTCGCCTCCACGGTCTGCACTACAAGACAACCTAAAAAGTAGTAAGTCGTGGATTCCTAATACACCTCGATTTTCTTCTGAAAGTGTTGCGAGTACACCACTGTCTGCGTGTCTACCTTCGCCAAAAACCCATTCGGCAATTTCAGCGATGTGGGGCTGAACATTATTTGAATGTTTACCTTGTGGATCAATCCATCCGGCATCGTTCAGTAGTCTGGTGAGGAAATAATCCAAATTGTGTCGCAATCCCATTCCTACATTTGGGTCTCCCATTTCAAGTAAGGAATACTCGGGTATTGTCTTCAAAAGATAGGTAATTATTTCTTTTGCAATATCACTTGGCAATTCTCGTGCGTTGTTCACCAATATACGCCACAGCTTTTCTCTCCTGTTCTCTCCCTCACTATATGCAAACTTTTCATCTGCAAACGCAGTATCAATAGTGACTGTTTTATTAATTATTTTATCTCTCCATTGAGTATAAAATTTATGTTGATCAACATCGACAGGTTTTGAGAGGTTCACAATTAAATCCAAATACGTCTCAAGATTCCTGCCATTTGTCCAACCACCGTTAAAACAGGCGAGCGAAGTGCGCACATCGTCTGGGATTTTATCTATGTTAGCGTATTCGTTACCATAGAGACTTTTTTTATCGGTCTTCAAGCGTACGTCCACATTAAATACTTGGTCTAAAAGAAAACGCTGAGGGGTGTCTTCAGTAAATTCCAGCTCTTTTAAGTAGTCGTGATAGTGGGTTGAATTCTTGTAGGAAGAATCAGAAGATGACGATCTTCCTCGTGTCCCTGTTTCATCTTTCGGATAACCTTCATCGTAAGGTATTACCAATGAGAAAAATCCTCTACCACCCTTTGTCTCAGTATCATAAATCTTTCTAAAGACGCTCGGGTAATGGATATAGATGAGCAAAAGATTTACCAAGTCTCGTTTATTAAAATCACTACTTTGAAAGTCCGTGGACTGGAGGTCAAACATCATGACGGTATTGATGAGCCGTTTCAACTTTCTTACATCACCAATAAAAGGGAGATACCTGTGATACATAGACGAGTCGTATATATCGAGTAGTCCACCAATTGCCTGGCGCACTGGCAAGGGATCGACAATACTCGTAGTGAGTGCACTCTCAAGATTCTCCGATACATAGTTCTTCAAGTCTTCTCTATCTAAGTACAAGCTGATTTTTATGTTCACAAACTTTTCTAAAAACTCACCAACCTTTTCAACATCGGGAGAATCGGCTTCAAGTACGCCTATGTTCTCTGTGTCATAACAAATGACGTACGAAACATTCGGAAATGCAAAACTTTTTCTTATAACAAACAGTATGTCTTTTATTTCTGCAAAACTGATTCGATCCAAGTCATCAATAACTATAATGACTTTCCTTGGAAATCGTTTTAGAACGGCACTCAAGTCGTCGAATGCCTCCTCGGCTGTATAGTCCACTACAAAGGTCGGGAGAGTAAAACCGAATAGCGAAAAACGTTTTATCTCTTTGAGTAAGCGAGTATAGCGAGATATTAAGGGTTTTATTTCAGGGATGAATGCATTCTTTTGAATGGCATGTATCAAGCCATCAATAAAGACCTCCAGCAAATTTGCCGATCCTAAATATCGAAGTGGACTGAATTTATAAATTACCACCCCGTCTGTGTACTTCTCCTCCCAGTACTCGTTGCAGAAATTTATAAAAGTTGATTTACCTATTCCCCAAGGAGCATCAACCCCGAACACAAAGCTCTCTGGTGATCCTCCGTTGAATACACGCTCCGCAAATGCATTGGCTTTCCCCGTAAAGTTTAGTAGATCGTTATCTCTACTCTTGAGCTCGATATCAGTAACTAGGGAAGAATCAGTCTTCTTATCTTGCCAAAGCAACTGCCGTCCCATTACTAGAGTCCCCAAAATAAAAGGTCCGGAAAGGATAGTAAGTATCTGAGTGATGTTAACAGAGGAAACGATCTTTGAAATCCATATCGATAGAAAACCACCCCACGCAATACTGAGCCAGATTCCGAAGCAAAAGATGATTAGCACATCAATACGGCAACTTCGGATGATTTTCTTTGAGTCGGCAAATACTCCACGTGCCAGCAGGTATGCGACTAGAAACAAAGTGCCTACAACGCAAACTGCTGTTGCTTTATATTCATAGTCATTGGAAGAAATCCATCTGTTCAACTTGTAGGCGATGGCAAGTGATAAGCCCCAAATTTCCGCACTTAAAATACCTAAAAAGGCGGTTTTAACCAGCACCACTAGGTTTGCTGTTATTATCCTGAAGTCGGATAAGGATTCTTTGAATCTAATAGCATGTTTGTTAAGCATGTCTGGGCATCTAGTTATAGTTCCTTAACCGCCCTTAGCGTCTCTTCAACATTCCCGGTATGAACTAAGAAAAAGTGTAGTTTTCCTCCACCGAGCTTCGACCATATTTCTCCAATTTCTATTTTATAGGCTGTATCTTCGTTGCTGATCCGGTCCGCACCTTTCCACTCCAGAGCGATAATCTGACCTTTCTTTGTGACCGCAATAAAATCAGGATAGAACTTACCTCGCTTCCATCCCTGAATATAAAACGGATCAACCTTTTCTCGGCTACGAACCCAATACTTAATGTTGGGGAGAGTGTCCAGATCGAGACGCTGGACGAAACTAAGCTCCTCACCATTGAGCTTATCTATCTTCTCGTAATAATTTCTATTGAATTCTTGTGGCACTGCCTGTTTGAGAGAGATCGTGTTAGGGAAAGCCTCAAATGGCTTCGTTGATATTTTCTTCTTTTGCAAAAGCGTATCAAAATTTTCCTTTGCATACTTTTCCAGAACCCCATTAATAAACTCGCTCATTCGATCAGCCAGCACGTAACGGTTTACAGACAGCTCGGACAATGTACGGGTTTTAAGCTGATACTCGATGGCTTTATCAAGAAAACTCACCTTGTCTGACTTTTCGAGTAATGGAAAACGTAGCTTTTTATCAAGCCACTGCACCAGCTCACTTTTTGTGTAGTTTTTATCGGAGTACCGTAGCTTCAAGTACATCTGGGCTCCACGCATCCACTCATCGTCCTTCTGGATATCAATAATTGCTCGGCCGTCATTATCGTAATGGATTTGGAACTCGAATTTATGATCTTGTTTAGCAAGCTCGAAGTCGTTTCCAATCAAGTCTTCAAAAGATAACTGATCACCCTCGAGGGCCATCATTGGCACCTTGAGAACGTCTGATACGGCCTTTTTAGCTTCGAGCTCGTAAGTCGCATCTTTCTTGTCGCTACTGACAAGATCAGACCTGCTGTATCCATTGCTTTCAAGTCCGGAAATGATTTGACCGGCCGCTTCGTTAAAGTCTCTTGCCGAAGCAAAGACATAGCTCCTGTTAAAGTCCTCATCGGCTTTTCTTTTTGCATAAGGCAAACGAATGATGCGTCCGATAATCTGCTCGACGGCAATTTTTGATCCGAGGTTGGCAACCGAAACAAGGATATAAGCGAAAGAACAGTCCCATCCTTCTGCTAAAGCATTGACGGTAATGATGTAACGAATTTTGCAACTCTTACTAAAGAGATCAACTCCCTCAAGTTCGTTTTTCTCGGAAGTTTTGATCGCAATTTCATCGGCTGAAATCTTTCGCTCTAGTAAGAAGTCTTTTAGATGTTCGACGGTAACAGTGTGACCGTCCTTGCTCTTAGGCTGTGCCTGCAATAGAGCAATTGGACGGATATATTCTCCTTTAATTTTCTTAGCGTCTTTCTCAAGCTCAATCCTTTTCTCAATTCCTCTAGTAACTGAATTCTGCCATTGAGCAGAACTCTCAAGTACGATAGGAATTTTCACCATCTGCTCATCCTTGAGCTCTGAAGCATGAATCTCAACCAGAATGTTGCTCTCACTGCGTGGTGTTGCAGTATATTCAACAATAAAGCTTGGGTTGAGGTCTTTCAGGAAATCGATTGATAGCTTGGTTGTTGTTTTATGGCCTTCATCAATCACTATAAGTGGATTACTTAACCGAACAACGTTTGCCAGTGAGTTAATTACCGATCCTTCACTATCACGCTCAAGATAATCCGGCTCATCTATGTGCTCAAAGTGAGCTAGGAGGGTACCGTTTTCTTGATACACCTTGTACTTGTTTTGGAGAGATTTTTCTTTGCGGAACGCCTCGAGACTAGCAATGACGATACAGAGATTATCGTTTACATCTTCTTTACGAATACTCAAAGCTTCCTCGTTGGAAAATACCTTTACGTTGTTATCAAACGCTTCATCAAGAACCCTACGATGCCAATCTTTCCGGTCCTTAAATTTCTTGAGGGTCTGAGTTTTGATTGCTTCCGAAGGTGTAAACCAAAGCACAATTCCACGATCCATTTTGTGTTGTAGCAGGCCGGACATAATCTTCTCAACGGCATGACAACCTACGAGCGTCTTTCCACCACCAGTTGGGATTTTAATACAAACAAAAGGAACCTCACCAAACGCCTCGGCGTGATAAGGCTTTTCAGTAATGCCCATGAAAGCATACTTGAGGCCAGCCTTACGCAATTCCTTCAAGAATTGTTCGAGCGTTTCTAATGTATTTTTTTGGTATTTTTTAAGTTCCATAGTATTAGTAGACTTTTACTTCATAAGGGATCTGCTTGAAGACGATATTGTGCCTTGCGAGCGTATCGTCATCAATCAAGCACCGGTCTGCATATATTACTTTTTTGCCATCGGTATCCTTAATCTTTTTGAGAAATGACTTATCAAGGTCGTTCTTATTCTTGCCTTTATAAAGCAGGTAATATTCTGTCGTCTCAAGTTCGCCGATAAAATTATCATCAATTTTCTTGGGGTCTATATTCGTTTGAGTCTCAGTAAAATAAATGTAAGTAGCAAACTGCCTAAAGTCACAAGTTTCTTCAATCTGGCCACGTTCATTAAAGAGAGGCTTGTCGAGCTCGCAATATTCAAAGCCATCTTCGTAGCCATATTTTTTAATGGCTCTTTTGACTCTCTCGGCAGTTATATCTTTTACAACCTTATCTTCCATTTCAACCATGATAAATTGGCGAGTACCACCATCCTCCTTATTCAAATCCAAAACCGCGTGGCCGGTAGTGCCTGAACCCGCAAAAGAATCCAGTACTGTAGAATTTTCATCGCCACCATGCTTAATAAGAAATTTAATTAATTCTACTGGTTTTGGAGTATCAAATTGATCTTTTGTTCCAAAAATTTCTGTTAGCGCGGTAGATGCATCGGCAGTGTTAGCAAGATCATAAATAATACTTCTCGCCTTAATAACCTTATTCTTATCAGCTTCAAAATATATTTTTTCGTATGCCTGCCACTGATCGTTTTTCTTTTGAAATTCAATTAAATTGGCTTCAATTAATTCCTGCATTCTTATTTTTCCAACACGCCAACGACCATCACTTCCGTCAGGAGCAATCGGAAGGACTTTAGTTTTGTCAGGAGCAGTAATAGGAAAATGCATGCTTGGTCTATCTTCTTTTCTAGCTGTATTACCCCACTTTGCTAATTTTAAGAGAGTATATTTTCCTTCGGAATCAGTCTTGTTGTATTTTGAATCATTTTCCAAGACAACTTCATCTCTCCATACAAAAGACTCACTTTTCCTAAAAGTCATTATGTACTCATGCTCACGTACAAAATTAGCATCAGCTTGTCCGCCACCTTCTTTTTTTCTCCAAATAAAACTTCCAACGAAATTAACCTCACCAAAAATTTCATCCATTAACAATCTCAGGTTGCAATGCTCATTTTCATCAATAGAAATAAAGATAGCACCATCATCTGCCAGCAGATCTCTGAGGAGCTTCAACCTCGGATACATCATGCAGAGCCACTTGTCATGACGAGTGAGATCATCTAATTTCACAGTCTTTTTGAGCCACTGCTTGATCTTGGGAGAATTAACTTTGTCGTTGTATACCCAACCCTCGTTACCGGTGTTATAGGGTGGATCGATATAAATACACTTTATTTTGCCGTAATAATAAGGCATGAGACCTTTCAGTGCCTCAAGATTGTCTCCGTGAATTATAAGATTTTGAGAATTGTCACCAACGGATGCTGTCTTAATCTTTTTCAGCAACTTAAAAGGCACCTCCTTGTCGTGGTTTACTACAGCTTCTTTTCCAATCCAGTTTAGTGATGCCATATATTATTTGCTTGCTTCGTACTTAAAATTCTCCGGAATCTTCCAGACACCTTTTTCTCGGAAAGCAGGAATCTTCTGCCGACGCGCGGCGTTGGAGAGAGCCGGTCCCGACAAAGAATGCTTCTTGGTGTAATCAGACAAAGGAATAATAGTCTCGCCTTTGAGATAGGTGATGCGTTTGTGGAATGATTCCATAAGACCGAGTACCAGAATCTTTTCCATCGTTTTAGTATTTTTACTATCTCGATAATCGCCGAATGCCTGATAGTATTCTTTTTTCTCCCGGTCCCGAACGATGACACTTGGGAAGCCAAGTCGCTGGAGTTGATAGTTAATAAGCACCCGTCCTATACGGCCATTACCGTCGTTAAACGGATGGATAGTTTCAAACTCCAAATGGAATTTACCGACCTTATCTAGGAAATAGGAATTGTGGTCACTGGTGTATTCAACCAATGTCGCCTCAATCATGCGTTCAACGTGCTCCGGAGCCGGTGCAATATGTGTCCCAACACGAACATACTCTCCTTTGGTGCGAAAGCGACCGGCGATCTGATCATTAATACCGCCGATCAACATCTGATGAAGTAACAAGATTGTTTCTTTGCCGATTTCGCCTTCCTGTGATTTGGTGCGGATATAACCGGTAACTCTGGCAAGATTTTTTGCTTCAAAAACTTCGCGTACAGAAACATCACGTGATACTTCCATATCAAGCAAAATCTTCTCTGTTTCTTTAAGAGTCAATGTGGAGTTCTCGATTGCGTTTGAGTTATAAACCGCCTCCGGAACCTCTGCCTCATCAACCATCACCAAAAGAGATTCCTTGCCTTTGCGAATGGAGTCATACTCGGCCTTGAGTTCTTGAATACGCTTTTTTGTGGGGTTATTAATCGCCATATAGCTATATAATAGTCTTTTAACACCTAAAAGTCAATAAGCTGTGAATAGAGCTTGAAACTCTGGTCTATTCACCACATAATATGCTAGAATAGCCTTGTTGGGCAATAAGATGATTATGAAAATGAAAAAGGCCACTTTGGCCAAGAAATACAAATTTTCAATACTCCGATCCGTAAGTAAGACCAGCTCTTATCCTTTTTCAGTCTCTACTGTCACTGACAAACTCCGGTCCTCTCTGAAAGACTTTGCTGACGTAGAGAACCCGCAAGAAATTATTAAAGCTAGCGATCCGGCTATCGTAGCTCTAACCCAAGCAATAAACCGAAACACACAGAGCGTGGAGTCGATGACTCGAGCGTACCAAACCGCACTAGGAAAGGTTGCTGATTTGGAAAAGAATATTGCTCAGATGGTGGCCGAGGGTGCGGCCTATAGGCTAGCCGCCAAAAGAACAAAACTGGCAGACAAAAGTAAGATTATCTATTTCTCGAGCGACGGAGATTTATACCGTGAGCCAAAAGCCAAACATTGCTACCCTATGGGCAAGGAAATGCAAAGACAAAAGATGGTACGAATTCTAATCGAACGTAAAACATTCGTACCGACTGATGCGCTGGTAGAACTTACCGGAAGCAAAAGCAGAAAGGCCATACACAATGCCAAGCTGATGATCAATGACAAAACCAAATACCATCTCGGCATTCCTCATTTTATAATCGGCCGGTCCGTCAGTGGTTATAAAATCAATCCGGAATACAAAATAAAACTGGTGTAGCTCTAGTGTAGTTAATAACTCGCAAAACAAGTGGCCAAAATGGTCGCTTTTTTGTTTGCCAACTTTACCAGCACTATATTCCAGAAGCCATATCGCGATTGCTATAAAGAATATGTGTGAGAGTAGAAAGTTAATGACGATGAAAATGCCAAAATATGGAAAACAATTACTACAAAACCGCCGACCTGGCATTGGTCGCGGTGCTTTTATTATTTATTCCTGATTCTCTTGAGGTCGTGGATCGGGGAAATCCGCACAAGGTGCTCTTCTGCTTCGGCAAGAGCCCTGACTTGGATTCTCTGGTGAAGCGATATTGGAGCCGCGAGCTTCAGGTCGAGCCTCAAGCGTTCTTCAACGAGGTCAAACAGGTCAAGGTACGGATTTACGCCGAGAACTAAGACCTGTGAAAATAAAACCGGAAACGCTGGAGAAGCTCCGCGTGATTCTCAAAAAAGACTTCGGGCAGGAAGTGAATGACCAAGACCTGCACGACATCGCATTCAATCTCGTAAATTATTACGATGCCTTGTCGCGATTCTATCTCGAGGACATCACCAGTGGTCGAACGCTCATTGAGCCATATGACAATGTACCCAAGCGACAAGAAGTATAAGGTCCGAGATTACCGCGAAGCCCCGTTTGCCTACCAAGACAAACCGGCTTTGCGGTTTATGCGTCAGCAATGGCTCGATAAGAAAGTGAGCGACGATGCGTATCGCAATCTGCGTAACGTGTATTGCGCTTTGACCGAGATCGCTTCGAACAAAGCGAGCCAGACCATAGAAGCATCAAACCGAACGCTTCGCCTTTACTGCGGCCTCAAAGATTGGCGAACGATTAAGAAGTGTTTGGATAAGCTCGAGGAGTGGGCTTTTGTCGCGATCACGAAAATCCGAGGCGAGGATGCCAAGTTCAAACCCCGAAGCATCACTTTGCTCTCCATCCTACATCTGAAGCAGGACGGTGGCCGATCAGCACGAAATGCCGAACGGCATGACACGCACACTGCGTCCGACGGCGATGATATAGAAGCTAAGGGATTAAAAGAAATTAAAGAAAATTATAAAGAAGTTAACGGCGGAAACCAGATCAGGAAAATAAACCAGATGAAAGCCGATCTTGTGGCCAAGATGTCGTTCTCGTCGAATCGACATAAACGTAATTACTAAAATCTATGACCAAGCCTAAAAAGAAAACTGAAATTGAAATCGCTGACGATATCATCCGAAAGAATATGCCAAAAGCGGCAGAAGTTCTGATATCACTTCTGGAAAGCAAAGACAAAGTGGTAAGAGCCCATGCGGCCGCTTACATCATTGAATGGGTAACCGGTAGACCACTCCTCATCATCCCAATTGAGAGCAAGAAAAGACTCTACTAAACACAACTTTTTATGGCCAAGCTGAAACATATAACCAAATACCATGAACGCGCACTCGAGCTGAAATATAAAGGCTATTCCTACCAAAATATTGCCGAGGATATAAATCATCGATTCCAAAAAAGTAGAAAGGCAAAATTCACCGAGCAAACGATTAAGGATTGGTTCAAGCAATCAGGAACACTACAGGAAACCTACCGGCTCTACGCGCAGGAACTGGATCTCATTCACCAAGAAACTGTAGACATAGTCCGGAAAGCCGGTGTGCGTGTTCGTGAGCAAAACTTTCGTCTGGCCAATGAAATGCTTGTAGCCCTTATGGGAAGCCAGCAAGACAATGTGAAGCTGGCGGCCATTAAAGAATTACTGGATCGTGTTGAGGGTCATCCAAAAGACAGAATTGAACTCAGTAAGCTGAATTTCACTGAAATGTCGCCAGGCGATCGCTGGGAATTTATTCCCTATGAGATGCAACTTGCCTTGGCACGCAATCAGTATCCCGATGCCAAAGCCGCGATAATAAAAAAGTGGCTTGCGGATGGAGAACCAGCTGTGGGCAACTCGAGCTTAGCGGATGAGCAAGATTAGTATAGGGTGTGTCGTGGTACGAAAAGTCGCATTCGAACCAACAAAATTATTAACTAAATGATTATGACAATGAATCAAGAAAATCAATCGATGCAAGCCGTAGGCTACGCCCGGGTGTCTTCCAAGGATCAGGAGGACACCGGCTATTCGCTTCCAGCTCAAGAGAAACTTTTGCGAGATTATGCCGACCGGAACGGTTTTGAGCTCGTAAAAGTTTTTGCCATTCAAGAATCGGCCGCTGGAAAAATTCAGCGCAAGATATTTCACGAAATGTTGGAGTATGTAACCAAGTCCAAGATCAACACGGTCTTCGTGGAAACGACCGATCGCCTGACCCGTAACTTTGCCGATGTGCCGATAATCGACGAATGGATACTGGCCGATGAAAAGCACACAATCCACTTGGTCAAAGAGGGCTGTACGCTACACAAAGACTCCAAGTCGCATGAGTGGTTTATGTGGCGAGTGAAAGTGGCTACGGCCGAATATTACATCCGACTTCTTTCCGAGAATGTAAAGAAAGGACAAAAGGAAAAACTGGCTCAAGGCTGGCTACCAAGCAAGCCACCGCTCGGATATAAAACTATCGGCGAGAAAGGACACAAAATTCATGTGATAGACGAAGAAAAATCACCGATGGTTAAGAAAATGTTTGATCTCTATGCCACCAACGTAAGCTCAACTAAAAGACTGGCTGATGAAATGTACAAGCTCGGTATGAGATCTCGAGGAGGAAATAAAGTGAGTCACTCACGAGTCCACCAGCTCCTCGGTGATCCGTTCTACTACGGAATGAATCGTTGGAACGGCAAGATTGGCAAAGGTGAACACGAGCCGCTCATCACCAAAGAATTATTTATGCGATGCCAAGACATCATGCATAGTAACGGCACGCCGAAACACAATAAGCACAACTCACTCTTTAAGAACGTCTTCCGCTGTGACGAATGCAAAGGAAAGGTGACGTGGGAGATACAGAAAGGCCACTGGTATGGCCACTGCAACCATTATAAAAACTGTTCGCAACGGGAATGGGTCAAACAGGAAAATGTTGATCTGCAGGTAATGGAGAATATTGAGCAATTAAGCTCGAAGCACGATGAGGCAATAGAAAACATGCTTGGTTGGGTCCAAACAGCTCTCAGGGAAAGTCATGGCGAGGAAATAGAATTCAGGGAAAAGGCCACTGGCGAGCTCGAACGACGCTACCAGGTAGCCACGCAGAGACTGGACAAGATATACGATGACAAGATCGACGGCAAAATAAGCGAGGATTTCTATCAGAAAAAGTACGAGCAGTACAAGCTCGAGCAGGAGGAAGTGATGGATAGCCTCAACAAGCATAAGAATGCCAACCTCAAGTACTACGATATGGGATCGACCTTCCTACAAATGGCCAAGGAAGCGAGAAAGATTTATGTAAACCGAAGCAGTATTGAAATGGTCGACGACAAAAAACTGCTTATGTCCCTTTTATTTTCGAACTCGACGATAAATGGCAAGAAAGTTGAGATTTCATACCACAAAGCCTTCAAAATGGTCTCTGACCGAGTAATGCAGATGTTAGGAGAAAATGTAGACGAAAAAAAGACTTTCGAACCGCCAAAAGAGCCCGTCAATAAAGGAAAAACACCAGCTTTCGCTGATGCTCATCCTATCTGGCTCCGCGGGTAGGATTCGAACC